>BIFV01000021.1 GCA_003990955.1 Sporomusaceae bacterium FL31 | reverse complement strand
AGCACCGCACATCTGGCATTTATTACTTCTTACATTGTTTAGTTTTCAGGGAACACATTCGGCGTAACAAGTAATTGTATTGCTCGTTTCTTGTGACGACTTTTTATATGTTATCATACACTAGTTTAACTGTCAATAAGATTATTCATCCAATTTTTCTCAAAATAATAATGTTGGTATGCAACATGTGCTAACCCAACATTATTTGATGCGTTCTATTAATGAAAGTTTTCATTTCCTTGCTCGCCACCATTACCACTAATTTCGTGAGGTAAAGGAAAAGGAAATTGGACATATGTACTTGGAACTTCACCAACAACAACATATTCAGCAATGGGAACTTGGGTATTCACACTAACACTCTTGCTGACAAGAGGTACGACGATTTTGACTTCAGTTGTCGCAACTAAATATACCATGTGCCTAGTTTGATTGATACCAGCTTGTTCAAATTTATCAATAACCTTAACTTGTACTGTTCCAATAGGAATGATCGTTACTGTAATTTTAGGCCCCATGCTAGCCAAAAACTGACTGCCAAAGATTTGGCCCATTGGTATCTCTATCTTTTCTGCCGCTATTGCTTTTAATGCATCTTGAACTTTAATTGTGGTATCTGCCGCTAATTTATTAAATTCCATTGTATTCGGTTGAATAAGAACAACTCTTCCCCTGCTGTCAACTTTGACTGTTACTAAAGTTTGTGGATCTATGGTTTGACTTACCTTGTTGTTTATTACATTATTGATTGCTTCAGTGGCAATCAATGTAGATCTCGCCTCTGCAATCGCTAAAACAGTAGGTTTTAAATGAACCTCCATAATCCATAACGTATACATGGTAAAGGTAAGAAGAATAGCCAATAGTAATGGGATCGATGGGAACTTTCTCTTTCGTCGCACAGCGAACCTCATGGGTTTTCCTCCCCACAGAAAAGTTAATCAATACTGGTGTAACTAAATCTGCCATGTATTATATGGTAGCATATGAATTGGGGTGCATCATTTAGAATGAATAATCGCAATTATATCGATGCAAATGGTGAAATCATTTAAAAGTTCCTACTAAATTAGTGTTTATGGTATAATGTTTGTCATATGGTATTCTCAAGGAGGTTGTCGATGAGTTACTCTCAGAATGATAGTCCGACCGGACGAAGAAAATCAAAAAAGGAATACACTAAAATTTTTGCCATTATCTTAATTGTTGTTGTTGTAATGATTACCGGCGCTGGCTTAGGTTTTTTAACAGCTAGTCTTAATACTAAACCAGGTCTTACTAATGATATCAGGCCACCTGCTTCATCGCAGATTTATGATATAAACGGTAATTTAATTACAACCGTGCATTCGGTTGAAAACCGAGTTCCAGTCACCCTTTCAAAAGTACCAAAGAACTTACAAAATGCCTTTATAGCTGCAGAAGATGCGAGATTCTATCAGCATATGGGAATTGACCCTCGTGGAATACTACGTGCGGTTTGGTCAAACATTACCGATCGTGGCGTTTCTGAGGGTGGTAGTACAATAACCCAGCAGCTTGCAAAAAATGCTTACTTATCTCAAGAAAGAACGTTGCAACGTAAAATTCAAGAAGCTTTTTTAGCATTGCAAATCGAACGTCAATACACAAAAAATGAGATCCTAGAACTCTATCTGAATCAGATCTATTTTGGCCAAGGTGCTTATGGCGTACAGGCAGCAGCGCATTTATACTTCGGCAAAAATGTCGAAGATCTTGATTTAGCTGAATGTGCAATGCTCGCAGGTATTCCCAAAAGTCCTAATTATTACTCACCGCTCAATAACTTAAAGGCATCTACAGAAAGACAGTCTGTTGTCATTGATCAAATGGTAAAGTATGGCTATATTGATAGTGACACAGCTAGCAAAGCTAAGAATACCAAAATCGCACTTGCCTCTCGTTCAGCAAACGCGAATGAAGGTGGCGGCAGCGGCGGCGTAGCTTCCTACTTTGTTGACTATGTGACCCAAATTCTCATCGAAAAATATGGAGCTGACGCAGTTTATAAAGATGGCTTGAAAATTTATACTTCCATAGATCTTGACATGCAGCGGGCAGCTGAAAAAGCAATGAGCAATTTGCCAACATTCCGCACTGACGGCAATGGCGTCAAACAGCCACAAGGAGCTCTTGTAGCCATTGATCCTCGCACTGGACACATAAAAGCCATGGTAGGAGGACGAGGTAATGATCAGTTCAATCGTGCTATCATGGCAGAACGCCAACCTGGTTCTGCATTTAAACCATTCATCTATTTGGCAGCAATTGAAAGCGGAATGACTCCCACATCAGTAATCGAAGATAGTCCGATTAGTTTTGGCAGTTGGTCACCAGTTAACTATGATGGAAAATTCCATGGCAAAGTCACTCTACGGACCGCATTAGAACACTCACTTAACGTTCCAGCCGTTAAATTGGCCAACCAAGTAGGAGTCGATAAGCCTCTCTATTATGCTCAACAAATGGGTATTTCTACATTAGTACTACAAGGACCCACCAATGACAGAAATTTAGCGATGTCATTAGGAGGTTTAACCAAAGGCGTAACACCGATTGAACTAGCTAGCGCCTATGGTGTATTTGCCAATAATGGCGTAAAAGTTGAGCCGATTGCTATAGTCAAGATTGTTGACCGTAATGGCAAAGTACTTGAGCAAACTACGCCTCGTGAGAAAGCGGTAATTAGCGAAAAAAGCGCTTATATCGTAACTGATATGCTGCGTGGCGTACTCACCCGTGGAACTGGCGCTGCAGCTAATATCGGACGTCCGGCCGCAGGCAAAACAGGGACTACCAGTGATTATAAAGATGCCTGGTTTGTCGGATTTACACCTGATTTAGTCGCAGCAGTTTGGATGGGTAATGATAATGAAGGTCACCTAAACGGAGTTACCGGTGGCAGTATTCCAGCTGATATTTGGCGTGCTTTTATGAATAGTGCCTTAAGCAAAATTCCTTACCGAGACTTTATCAAACCGTCTGGTGTTGTAATCGATAATTTACCTCCAGAAGATCTGAACAAAAACATCATCGATCCAACAAAGCCAGTTGATGACAAAGATAAGGATAAGGACAAGGATAAAGATAAACAAGATAAGGACAAAGATAAGAAAGATCAGGCAGCGGAAACTGACTCTAAAATACCAAGTGATAAAACTTTGCCACCACCACCTAAGCCAGACAAAACCGCTCCTCCAATAATAACTCCTCCCCCGCCAAAACCAGATAGTGATAAAAAAAATAATCCTTAATGGAAAAAACACGCGTTTTTTACGCGTGTTTTCTTTTTTTGGTGCATATACATTATCATAGTTGTATTTAAAAAACTAGGTTTAGTCGTCAAAGAAGAACAGTAAGAAGAAGATAATGATAATAATCCACCAAGATCCAAATCCACCTCTACCTCTTGCCATCGAAAAAACCTCCTTAAAATCATGTTAGCGGAGGCAAGGCCAATCTTATACTAATAGATATAACAATTGCCCTCCTCCTTTAATATACGTTAGTTGATACCGAAGTGTTCTTCCAGCAACTTGATTTACGCATCACTCTAACAGTCTTCTTATAGTTTTAGGTGCTTCGGCCGCAACTTTAACGGATTGCATCGTATTATTGATCACTTCCGCAATACTTCTGACTCTATCTACTGTTGAAGTCATCCCTTCAATCCTTCTGTCCATTTGTACGTTTTCTGATGCTAATGTTAAAATAATAACCATTAATTGAAAGCTAAAATTTGGATTATCTAAAATTTTTCTAATGACTCTCATCGGCATATTAGAGATCTTATCTGGCTTTGCCAATTTAATATCCTCAGTCTTCTTCTCATTGGAATCAGTATCAAGTGACTCGGTCGATTCGAAAATCGCTCCGGGAGTTACCTCTTCTGATCTTCTTTTATTCTTGCGCAAGCGCATCCCAACCCCTCCTCACAAATTCATGACCTATCTTAATATATGTCAGATAGTTAAATTCGGTATCATATAATAAAGTTGGACACTCACAAAATTATTTTGTTCGCATAGAGTGGCATAAAAATTACCGGAGGTGGCTGTTAATGTTTGAAAACCTTGGAAATATGATGGAAATGGTAAAAAAAGTCCAACAGAACGTCCAATCAATTCAGGAACAACTGCGAAACGAACGGATTGAAGTCTCGAGCGGTGATGTTATTAAAGTCGTAGTCAATGGTCAGCAAGATGTTGTAGCTCTTGAGCTCAATGGTAAATATCTCTCTCCTGACAATGCAGCTTTGCTGCAAGATTTATTAGTTGCAACATTAAATAACGCTATGTCAAAATCAAGAGATCTAAATCAAACCGCAATGAATAAAATAACTACCGACCTAAACCTGCCCAAGATTCCTGGACTATTTTAAGGAGGGGTCTGCATGTCAAACGGAACCCCCGATAAAACACTACTTCAGAGCATAATCAGAATACTTGATACCACTTCTTCTGAAGGAAGCTATGATACTCTTATTAACGTACTATCTTTGTTATGCATTATCACAATTTTGAATAAAAACCAGACTCAGGCTGCTCAGCCTGTATCTACAACCTCAGCCGCAGGCAGCCCAATTCAAAAGCTGCTTGGAGAACTGACGAAAGGCGATGGCGGCGGTAACGGCGGTCCATCCATGGATACGCTGATGTCACTGCTTCCACTCCTCAATAGCCCGCAGTTGAAATCAAAACTCAACCCTGCAAATATGTCCTCAATCCTCGGTTTAATCAATAGTTTAGGCGGCAGCGGTAATAATAATGAAAAACATGATGCTGGCAAAAGTGAAAAGCCGGAAAAAGCCGAACAAAAACCTGAAACAAAAAAAGAAACTCCAGCTGCTGCTGTAACTGATTCAATGCCACTTCAGGTAGAAAGACCAGAGCTAGAAGAGGATGCCAAAAGGGCAACAGGCCGTTACCTAAATTGGAAAACAAGTTTTTAATAAAAAAAGTGTGAGCGAAAGCTCACACTTTTTCATGTATCAACAGCGATCATGAAATGGACTTTTACCAGATACACTTAATGGTATGCCATAGGCAATACTGATCTTTTCATTAAATAAGTCTAAGTTTAATGCGGCACGTCCAATACTGAACATAATCCGATTATCAACATGCTGATGTGCTGCCACACTCACGGCTGATCCCAATGCGATCCCGAGATCGCCAATGCTGATTGAGCATAATCCGTTCTCTTTAGTATTCTCCGCACAATTCGCAAAACCACAATAACCACAATTGGGAACTCCCATGGGTACAACTTTTTGCCCCATTAATACAACTAAAGAAGCCTTTTCTACACACGTAGCATCACGGTCAAAGAACTGAACTCCACTTGTACGCGCAATCCTCCTCATCTCATCGACGAGTTGATTCTTAACTCCGCCTTTTACCGTCATGGTTACTAGATTATCAAAGCCCTTGCCTTTTGGGGCTGTGCGTGCTGCGACACACATTGAATCTGCTACTCTTTCTATCGCCCGCTCTTCAATTTCTTTACTCTTTGTAATCATTTTTTCTCCCCCCATTTAATGCCTTACATTATGCTCTAGCAAAAACTTAGCCGGCTAACCCGACTAAGATGATGCATCAAATCAAGCGTACCGCAGTAGCACCGTCACCGCCTTCATTTAATTCACCAATACTGATATCCTTAACATGATGATGATTTTTCAAATAAGCACGAACACCTTTTCTCAACGCACCGGTACCTTTGCCATGAATAACCAGAACCTGATTCAAGCCTGCTAAAATAGCATCATCAAGATACTTGGCTAATAATACCTCTGCCTCCTCAACATTCATCCCACGAACATCAATTTGACGCTGAATATCATGAACTTTAGTGAAACTGATTGCTTTACTCTTAGTTTTAGCCGATTTGACAGCATCATCTTGAATAAGCCTGCATGAGGAGAAAGGAACATTTACTTTCATAAGACCAATCTGCACTGTAACCTGATCTGAACCAATATCAATTACCGTACCTTTTTGGTTTAGGGATGTAATAAAGACAGAACTATTAGGACGTAAAGTTGCTGAATCTACAGAAGGAAGCGAACTAAAATCCTGTTCAACCAGGTTGTCACCAATTCCCTCTTTTAATTTCTTTCTGGTGCTATCGATAGTTAACTGACGCTCTTTTGTATTCTGATTAGCAAATTGTGCTTTCAATTCAGCGATTATAGCTTCTGCTTCACGTCGCGTCTGCCTAATAAGAGCTGCTGCATCATTCTGCGCTTTGATCAGCATCTGTTCTTTCTTCTTATTCCATTCCTGCTGTTCCGTACTAAGTTTCTTTTGTAAATTCGTTAACTGTAATTCCTGTAGTTTTGCTTCTTGATTGAGCTTCTCGTAATTAAGCTTTTGCTCTTCCAGTTCGGTAAGCACATTCTCAAATTCTGCATGATCCTTATCAATAAGCTGTCTAGCCCTACCAACAATGTCCTCGGCTAAGCCCAATCGACGGCTAATAGCAAACGCATTGCTGCTGCCAGGAACTCCAATTAGCAAACGATAGGTTGGACGTAATGTTTGTATATCAAATTCTACGCTGGCATTCTCAATTCCATGTCTGGAATATGCGAATGTTTTTAATTCACTATAGTGAGTTGTAGCAATTGTTTTAGCACCACTGTTCATTAAGAATTCTAAGATCGCCATAGCCAAAGCGGCTCCCTCTTCAGGATCAGTTCCAGCCCCAACTTCATCAATTAACACCAAGTCATTTGGTAAAACACGATTTAAAATGCGTACTATATTAGTCATATGGGCAGAAAATGTGCTTAAGCTCTGCTCGATGCTTTGCTCATCTCCAATATCAGCAAAGACATTATGAAATATTGGCATTTGTGAGCCACTCAATGCTGGAATAAACAATCCCGCCTGCGTCATTAATGCAAACAGTCCCAGTGTTTTCATGGTTACCGTCTTGCCCCCAGTATTAGGCCCGGTAATCAATAATGTATTAAACTTTTTCCCGAGATGAATATCAATCGGAACAACATGTTCCTGGTCGATAAGTGGATGCCGCGCCTGCTTTAAATCAACAATACCTTGATTATTCAGCATAGGCATTTCAGCTTTCATCTCAGCAGCAAGTCGCGCTTTTGCAAATACAAAATCTAACTGGCCTAAAACTTCACAATTTACCTGGATAAATGCGGCACTTTTTGCAATCTGTACTGATACCATTTGTAAAATTCGTTCAATTTCATTTTTCTCTGCTGATACAAGTTGTCTTATATCATTATTTAAAGTTACGACTGGCATAGGTTCAATAAAAACCGTAGCACCACTGGCCGATTGATCATGAACAATCCCCGGAAAGTTATGGCGGTACTCCTGTTTAATTGGCACTACATAACGATCACCACGCATGGTTACAAGGACATCCTGAAAATACTTCTGATACTCAGCTGAGCGTAATATTGCATCCAATCGCTCTTTAATTCTAGTCTGGGATTGTTTTATTTCACGTCTTATTCTCAGCAGTTCAACACTGGCATCATCCCGTATTGTGCCTTGTTCGTTAAGAATAGAATCGATAAGGTTTTCAATTGGACGTAAAACTTCGATTTGATTAGCCATTTCGTTCAAAATTGGCACATCAATCGTTAACTCTTTAAAGAATGTTTTAACCCGTCTTGCTGCGTATAAAGTACTGCCCACATTGGCTATTTCATGGGGTTCTAAAACTCCGCCTACTTGTGCCTTCTTCAAAAACACCCGAATATCACGAATTCCGCCTAAAGGCACATTGGCAGCAGTAATTACCACATCAATGGCTTCTTTTGTCTCAGCAATTCGCCGTTCAACTTCACTATAATCACTGGCTGGAGTCAACAAATCCGCAATCTCACGGCCAAGAACCGAGCCAGTCCGCTGTGCTAACAGCGCACGAATTTTATCAAATTCTAAAGTATGTAACACTGACAAGTCCATCTTAATCACCCTCTATAATACACCCCGGAAATAATGGCCTCTCGTAATGTCCTGATGCTCAATTGTATTGATTCGATCTTGGGCTAACAAGGGGTGTTTTTCACCTTTATCAATAATTTCTCGATAGAGTTTAGTCATCTTACCTAACTCCAAAGCTGCACTGTATTTTCCTTCAATTCGGATCCGGTCAACACCAATTCTGGAAAACCTGGGAACATGGGGAAGTAAACTTAATTCTTTCGCATTAAGTACATGCATTCGGCAAAATTGATCTGTAACTACTGGAAATTGTTCATCTTTCCGGTCTTTGAGCCAAAATCGCCCCCGCGTACACGCATTACTACACTTGCCTGTATGCAATCCGCCAAGATAGCTGCCGATGGAACAGTGTTCTGACACCATTAGGGTTAAATAGCCATGTGCGATACATTCAATTTGAATGCTGCTCATGCCAGCGATCTCCTCAATTTGCGCAAAGTTCAACTCTGGCGACAGTGTAATACTTTGTATTCCCTGCTCAGCTAAAAAGTTAATCGTTGCATTGTTGTAGATATTCAATGGATAATCACCATGCAGCGGAACATCCGTCATAGATCGCGCTAGAGACCATGTGCCAACATTGCCCACACTAATTGCGTCAGGCTTAAGTTCCGCAAAAAGGCTGAGCTCATTCTTAACGCCTTGTATTTGCCATTCTTTAACTAGTCGCGGAGTACTTAAGATGATTCTTTTACCACTCTGACGGGCCAAGGTAACTGCCTGGCGATAATCTTCAGCAGTAATCGTTTTATGATTGAAGGTTTCTCCGCCAAATACAATAAGATCGGCTCCGTTCCCCAGCGCTGCCTCAACTTTAGCAATACTATCAACACTTACCGCCAATTCACTTGTTTTTCTAGCTTTAGCAGAGCTCGAAAACCTATTCTTAGCAAAAATTAATTTGGTAATTTCTTGTTCTGATTTCACATCAGCTAATACAGGACGGTCAAAGCGAGCCAAGCGGCCGTTTTCTAAACTTTCAACAGCTCTTCTCCGCGCATCATTGATTTCACTGATAGGTACCATGACTTCGCCCTCAATTAGGCATTCTAAATTACCCAATTCAAAGATAGTTGTCCCTAACCGTTCGACCTGCTTAGCAATTGTCTCGTGATTAAGTGGACGTTTCAAGGCTTTTTCAGCAATAAAGTTCGTTGCAGCCTGGCCTAAATAGCCATCCTCATCACTCATTTCGATGGTTAGCGGAGCATTGAGTGCTGCTGTGACTTTAACATTCACACGAATACGGCGAATGGCTGACGAACCGGCAAAAAAACCTCTCGCCCGTTCCATGAGTCTTGCATCATAAACCTTAAAAACACGGTCGCTCAGCCTGACCGGATTTTGAACAGCTATGGTAACTTCTTCCCCAGCTAACGCAGTACTGACTTCTTTACCATTGACCTGCATTGTAGTGATCGTAGCACTTACTCTGCCGCCAACCTTTACCCAAAATTCAACAATATCGTCTAAATGCAAAGGCTCATCTAATTTTATGGTAACTAATTTACTATCTGCATAATATTGTACAACCCGACCGATGCGAACCCCTCGATTGTTGGGCCGGCGATCACTCATCATAGTGCGCCCCAGTTTACCAGTTAAATAAGCTGTTGTGAAATCCCGATTAAAAATCTGCGCCAAATCTTTTTTTTCCTGCTCCTCAATATCCATAGCATGATTGAGTAAGTAAGAATCAATTGCGCGGCGATAAGTATCGACAACAATAGCAACATATTCAGGCCGCTTCATACGCCCCTCAATTTTAAACGATTTAACACCAGCTTCAATGAAGTCAGGGATAAGATCAATAGTATTTAAATCTTTGGGACTTAATAAATATTCACCCGTATCAGCTTGCTCCAGAACATCTTTGCCATGTTCGTCAACTAGTGTATAAGGCAAACGACATGGCTGAGCGCATCGGCCTCGATTTCCGCTCCGCCCCCCAATCATCCCACTCATTAGACATTGTCCTGAATAAGAGATACACAAAGCTCCATGAACAAACGCTTCAATTTCAGCTTGCGTATTACTGCAGATATAATCAATATCAGCTAAGGATACTTCCCGTGCTAATACAATCCTATTAAATCCAATCTCATTGAGAAACTGAACACCTTCATGGTTATGTACCGTCATTTGGGTACTTGCATGAATAGGCAAATTAGGTACTACTTTACGAGCAAGATCGGCTACACCAAGATCCTGCACAATGATAGCATCTGCTCCGACTTGATAAAGGTAGCGCAAGTAATCTACAAGTTCACGCATCTCGCTATTATCTACTAGCGTATTGACAGCTACATACACATACACTCCACGCAAATGCGCATATTTAATTGCCTCAGCCAGCTGTTCATGCTCAAAATTAGCTGCATAAGCTCTTGCTCCAAATAATTTGCCGGCCAAATAGACCGCATCTGCTCCGCTTTCAACGGCAGCAATCAAAGCTTCTTTACTGCCCACAGGCGCTAATAACTCGATCAACTGGTTCAACCCTTTCGCATTAAACTAAAAACTAGATAAGCTCAGAAAACTCGGCTTGCGCCGAGCATCTTTTTGATAAGCACACATTGATTACCCATCTATGGCAGCATAATTTCTGCCGTATAAAAAAGAAAGAGTTCACCTTTTCCTCTTTCTAATGTAAGTCATTCTTATTTAATAAATTAAGCTCTTCACCTTGCTCAACACTTGATTGCTGGTTTTGGATCATTATCTTAATCTGCTGCAGTTCTTCACTCATTTGTTCTATCTTACTCCATTTCTCACCAAGAGGACTGAGGGGATTATCCTGAATACTTTTAAAAAACTCTTCGAAATCTCGTTTTGTAAGTGGTTCCTTATCTTCAATTTTGATTACCGAAAAAACGCCACAACTCTCTAGGCGAGCCATCTTGATATCTTTTATATCCGTCATATCCATTCCCTGCCGATGCAGTTCCTGGCGAAAATCATCATAGTTAAAATAAGTTTTGGAGAAATTTTCTTTCAGTATCTTTCCGTCTTTAATTAACGTTACTGGTGTTCCCTCAAACCATTTACGTAAAGTATTACTTTTAAGGGATAGATAGGAAAGAATCTGCTGTAAAACCAGCAAAGCCAGTAATCCTTCTATACCAACGAGGATATTCTGTGCTCTATCCATGGATGCTGAAACAATAATATCGCCAATTCCAACCATAATCACAAAATCAAATGGTGATAATTGGCCCACTGTTCGATTTCCCATTAACCGAACAGTAATAAGCGCTATAGCACACAAGATAATGATGTGTATAAATACTCTGCCAAGCTCTGTAGCTTCGAACACAATATCACTCCTTTTGTTTGTTATTATGAAACAAACAAAACGAGTTTATACTGGACTACTTTTCCTTTAGCATTTCGACCAATTGGTTATAATCCCGTTCTAGCTGAAGGTACTCATCGGCTAAATTTAGTGCCGCCAATACAGATATTTTCAAGGAAGACAACTGTGAATTCGTCTTAGCAATAGTTCTCATGCGCTTATCCACCATTGCAGCCAGCTTCATCACTCTTTCAGGCTCAATATCACCTTTAAGCGCATATACCTCACCGAATATTTCAACCGTAACCCTGTTTTTACTTTCCATAACTTCACCTATTCGTTTAACTTATATCAAAATGGGTATTTTGCGTTTATTTCTATTTTTCTTGTCAGAAATCCTGCTGAATATCCAAAAGACTTGACTTTACTCTGTCTTTAATGCATGCAATTCTTTTTATATAGTATTCTACTAAATGAACAATCTATAAGCAAAGCGGATTATGTCCGAGAACATAATCCGCTTAAAATCAGTTATTCAATAACCGGCTTACTCTTATTGAGAGCACTGTTGCGATAACTATATAAAAAATAAACAACAAATCCGATAGCGCTCCAAACAAAAAAACGTATCCAAGTTTCGTGCGGTAAGTTGTACATTAGATATCCACATGAAAGAATGGCCAGCGGTGCTATAACAGATACAGCCGGACATTTAAAAGGGCGCTCTAAATCTGGTCTGGTAATCCGCAGCACCCATACGCCTATTGCCGAAACAACAAATGCAAATAATGTTCCGATATTAGTCAATTCGGCAATAATACCAATCGGTGTAAAGCCAGCGATCAAAGCTACTGCGATACCGGCTACAATGGTAATGACATGAGGCGTACCATACTTCGGATGGACTTTGCAAATACTCGCCGGAATCAGTCCATCGCGCGACATAGCAAAAAACACTCTGGTTTGACCATACATTAAAACAAGGAGAACAGTTGTGATACCAGCGATCGCACCAGTGCCCACTAACGCCGAGCCAATATTGTACCCGATTGCCCGCAATGCATAAGCGACAGGTTCAGCATTATTAAGCTCAGTATAAGGAACAACCCCAGTCAAAACGCCAGCAACCACAATATAAAGAATCGTACAGACAATGAGAGAGCCAACGATGCCAATCGGTAAATCCCGATTAGGATTGCGGCATTCTTCAGCTGCGGTCGCAACTGCATCAAAGCCGATATAGGCAAAGAAAATAATTGCTGCTCCAGCAGCTACACCACTAAAACCATACGGCATAAGCGGTGTCCAGTTTGCCGGATTTACTTTAGGACCGGCTAATGCTAAGAAAATAAATACCGCTATTAGCTTAACAACAACCAAAATCTTATTGAGAGTCACACTTTCTTTCGTTCCACGTACCAACAGCATACTTAAAAATAACGCAATCAGCACTGCTGGTAAATTTACAATTCCGCCATCGGCAGGAACAGCTGTATATGCCTTTGGTAGTGCAACACCAGCAGATTTTAACAGTCCTACGACATAGCCAGACCATCCTGCTGCTACAGCACTGGATCCTACCGAATACTCTAGAATAAGATTCCAGCCGACAATCCAGGCAATAATCTCACCTAGAGCAGCATACGTATACGTATATGCGCTTCCAGCTACCGGGACCATTGCCGCAAGCTCAGCATAAGCTAAAGCTGCAAAAGCACAGGCTAATCCAGATAAAACAAATGATAGCATGATACCAGGGCCCGCATATTTAGCGGCAGCAACACCTGTAAGTACAAAAATTCCTGTGCCGATGATACAGCCAATGCCTAGCAATACTAAGTCGGTTGCACCAAGAGTCTTTTTTAAACCTTTAGCTTCTGCGCCTTCTTTAATTTGATTAATACTTTTCGTTCGAAAAATACCCGTCATTTTTCCACCTCACTTGATATTACAAATGCATTTCATAATAGACACAGGAACGACTGGCTTCATCAAGAGTGCAAACCCGGAAATAAAGCTCAGCCAAATTACTTATATTCAGAAAGAAGTAATTATTTCTGATGTGATAATACAAAGAAAAAGATCTGAGTCATGTCAGATCTTAATTCTTCATGTACTACAGCTAAGTATTTTATCCTAAAATGTCTATCCCAGATAGCATAGTAACATAAAAAACAACTGAGGTAAAGCCCTTTTGTGCTATATATGCGGACAAATTTTACTTAACTCCGTAATTTAGCCTGCAATGTTTCTTCCAGAAGTACAACAGTGTTTTTATAATGTCCATCGATTTCGCTATCTGTTAACGTCCTGTCAGACGACTGGAAAGTAAGGGAAAAAGCTAAACTTTTAAATCCTTTTGGAACCTGCTCACCAGTATAAACATCAAACAATCGAACTTCAGTCAACAGCTCTCCTGCACTCTCTTTAATTGCAGCATCTACTTGCTGAGAAGTAATATCTTCAGGCAATACAATCGCCAAATCACGTGCAATAGCAGGATATTTAGGCAGTGCCTTATACTTGCCAATCAGCACAGCATGCTTAGCTAAAGCTTCAACATTAAGTTCAAAAATATATACTTTACGATTTAGATCAAAAGCATCTGACACTACTGGATGGATTTCGCCTACGCTGCCTAGTATTTCACCATTTACGCTAAATGATGCGTTCTTTCCAGGATGTAAGGCATAATGTTCACCAGCGGCAACCTGATAATCTTGGATTCCGATTCCATCTAATAACAGCTCGACAATTCCTTTGGCATCATAAAAATCAACTGTTTCACGCCCTTGATTCCAGGCTAGTTCATTTCTCTTACCCACTAGGGCTCCACATAACATAAACGGTTCTGCTGGCAGTGATACGAGTGGCAGTGCCTCAGGTAAATAGACTGCACCTACCTCAAAAATACTAATATCATCATTTTTTCTGGCTATATTCCGGGAAACGGTTTCTAAGACACCGCCAATTAGCGTTGTACGTAACAAAGGAAAGTCATCGGTAATTGGATTTAAAATCGGAACTGCGGTATGAAGACTGCTTGCTTGTGGAATATTCAACTTGTTTAAAGTGTCAGGATGAGTAAAGCTAAACGAAATCACTTCATCAAGGCCAGCCCCGACTAAAGTATTTTTAATTTTATCTACAATGGCTTGTACATAGCTTTGCCCGCCACTCATCATATTGCCACTTGGAGTGGTTGAAGGAATATTATTAAATCCGTAGATGCGGGCCACTTCTTCCGCAATATCTGCAGAACAGCTGACATCCCCGCGCCAGGTTGGAACAGTTGCGATGATCTTGTCATCAGACTTCTCAACTTCAAATTCTAACCGTCGCAAAATAGCAATCATAGTAGCAGTCGGCACATTAGTTCCAAGATGTCTATTAATATCTTGCGGAATAAAGCTCACTTGACGAGGCACATCAAACCCGGGATAAATATCAACAATGCCTGGGCAAACCTTGCAGGCTCCCATTTCTTCTAATAACATAGCTGCCCGATCAAGCGCCCTGGTAATATTGGCTGTATCAACACCGCGCTCAAAGCGTCCGGAAGCTTCTGAGCGAAGTCCAAGTGTCCGCGCTGTTCTTCTAATGCTAACATTATTAAAGGCAGCTGCTTCCAGCAGTACATTTTGAGTATTGGCAGTGACTTCGGTAGCAAGTCCACCCATTACTCCAGCTACACCAACCGCTTGTACCTCATCGGCGATTACCAGCATTTCAGGTGATAATTCGCGTTTTACGCCATCCAACGTAGTAATCCTTTCACCGCGCTGTGCTTTGCGCACAATAATGGTATGGCGTGCAAGCAAATTATAATCATAGGCATGCATTGGCTGCCCGAGTTCCAGCATCACAAAATTAGTGACATCAACAACATTATTGATTGACCGCATTCCAGCAGCTTGAATGCGCTGTTTTAACCACAGTGGAGAAGGTCCTACTTTTATGTTCTTTAATACCCTTCCGGTAAACCGCGAACATAATGCTGGATCTGCAATTTTAATTTGAATAAGTCCAGAAGATTTCTCTTCGTCTTCTTCTTTTAGACTGAGCATCGGCTTCTTCAAAGGATTGCCAGTCAACACTGATATTTCCCGTGCTAATCCTAGCACACTAAAACAATCTGCACGATTCGCTGTAAGCTCAAACTCGAGTACGACATCATCTAACCCTAATACTTGTTTGATATCTATGCCAATAGCAGTCTCTTTATCTAATATTAATATACCTTCTTTTTCTTCAGCTGACAGCATTTTAAAATCAAGATTTAATTCTGTAGCCGAACAAAGCATTCCACTCGATAATACCCCGCGCAGCTTGCTTTGCTCAATTTTTAGCCCACTTGGCAGCTTTGCCCCCACAAGAGCCACAGGAACAATCTGGCCAACTTCAACATTGGTAGCTCCTGTAACAATGGTCAGAACTTCCTTTGCAATATCCAATTTGCATATCGAAAGCCGATCTGCATTAGGATGCTTTTCAATTTCAATAATCTTGCCAGTAACTACATTTTCAATTCCTTGTCCTAAATATTCTATCCCTTCGACCGGAACACCAGCCATTGTCAACATTTCTGCCAGTATTTCCGGACTTTCTTTAAAGTCCACATAATCTTTCAGCCATTTTATCGATGCGCGCATGGTCATCCCCCTTCTGGTTTTCTCTTATTAAAACTGCCGCAAGAACCGCAAGTCATTATCGTAAAATAATCTTAAATCATCAATTCCATAAATAAGCATAGCAATCCGTTCAACACCCATTCCAAAAGCAAAGCCGCTCACTTGCGTTGGATCAAATTTACTCATTTCCAAAACGCGCGGATGAACCATGCCTGATCCTAAGATTTCAAGCCAGCCAGTACCTTTGCAAACACGGCAGCCTTTGCCGCTACAGATCACGCAGGAAATATCGACTTCAGCACTGGGCTCAGTAAACGGGAAAAAACTTGATCTAAACCGGACCCCCACATTACTGCCAAACATTTCATGAATAAATAATTCTAACGTTCCTTTTAGATCAGCAAAGCTAATCCCTTTATCAATGACCAAACCTTCGACTTGATGAAACATCGGTGAATGAGTTGCATCATAATCACGTCGATATACTTTTCCTGGTGCAATAATTCTTATCGGCTGATTAGGCTGTGCTTTTTGCATAGTCCGTACCTGAACTGGCGAGGTATGCGTACGCAGCAATAATTCTTCGGTAATATAAAAAGAATCTTGCATATCTCGTGCCGGATGATCCTTGGGTAAATTGAGTGCCTCAAAATTATAATAATCCTGCTCAACTTCTGGTCCATCAGCAATTTCAAAACCCAACTGCATAAAAATAGACTTGATTCGATCAAGTGTTTTTGTGAGTGGGTGCTTGTGCCCGAGATTACTTTTTCTACCTGGCAGCGTGACATCAATTTTTTCTGATGCCAAGCGTAATGACAATTCAGCTTGCTTTAATGCATTGCTTTTTGATTCAATTAATTGGTCTAACTCAGTACGAATTTCGTTAACGATTTGACCAATACGCGGTCTTTCTTCTGCAGTTAAAGCTCCTAATCCCCGTAAAACAGCAGTCAGGCTTCCCTTTTTACCCAGATATTTAACTCTTAATTCATTTAGTTTTTCAGCGCTTGCAGCTTGAGCCAACTCCACGGTAGCTTGCTGCCTAAGTTCATTTAATTGCTGTTCCATACATACCTCCTAATAGTGAAAATTGGGTATAAAAAAACTCCCGCCCCTGAAAGGGGCGAAAGTTAACTTCCGCGGTACCACCCTGATTGATACTCACCTTTCCTTAACGCGGAATAACGTCCAGCCTACACAAGAAATCTCTTCAGCAAGAAACTCAGAAGTGAACTTCTGTTAGGTGTTTTCAGACTCGCTCTCAATCTACGGCGATTCCTCCCTGTAAAAAAACAGACTCTAACATACTCTCTTCGTCATCGCGAATTTACCTATTGTAACATTAATCTTTTATACAATAAATACGCAGCAATCGAACCAGTGGCTTCAAATACTCTCCAAAAGAATTCGGCGGTCACCATATGACCACATCCTCCCAACTTATTCTTGGAAATTTAGGGGTCATTGCTAGCGTCATTATAACATATTAAAGTAGAAAGCACAAGAAAAGCTAGCGACGCTGCCGGACTGCTTCATAAAGAATAACCGCAGCAGATGCAGCAACGTTTAGCGATTCGGCTCGTCCTAAGATCGGTATAAAAATCCTGCTATTTGCTTTACATAATAGTTCTTCACTAACGCCATTACCTTCATTACCAAATATAACCGCCGCAGGCTGATTAAAATTAGCTTCGTAATACAGACTCGAAGATGTCAATGAAGTTGCGGCAATGTGAATGTTTTTCTCTTGCAAGGAATGAATTAACTCTTCGTAACTTACTCCATCAACAATGGGCAGATGAAACAGTGATCCCATTGTAGCACGGACAGTTTTACTGGAATAAAGGTCAGTACAGCCCTTGGTTAAGACAACACCGCTAGCACCAGCAGCATCAGCAGTACGAATGACTGTGCCAAGATTTCCTGGATCTTGAACAGTATCCAGGATAACAACAAATGGCTTTTCGTCAGCTAAAATAGTACTTAAAAGATGATCGCACTTCTTTACAATGGCCATAATACCCTGCGGCTGATCCGTATCAGATATCTTGTTATAAACCGCATCAGACACTTTAAGCATCCTACAAGATTTATCTTGCAGCACATTTAGAAGCTTCTCAGCTCGCTTATTGCCGGCCACGGCTTCAGTATAAAAGCAAGTTTCAACTTGCCAATCAGCAGAACAGACTTCCTCAATAAGGCGGATACCTTCGGCAATAAATAGCCCGGTTGCATCACGTTGTTTTTTTTGTTTCAATGCAGAAGCTAATTTAATCGTATCATTTTGCAGACTAGTTATGACTTCTGTCACTCCAGTTCCTCCAACCGTTGAACTCCGTCATTGCTGCCAACTACAACGATAATATCAGTTTCCCGAATTTTTTCACTCGGTAATGGCGGAACAATCAATACATCCTCGCGTTTTATGGCAACCACATTGATGCCATACTTAACGCGAATATCAGCTTCAGCTAAACTTTTACCAACCAGAAAGCGTGGTGCGTTAATTTCTGCAATACTAAACTTAGGCGATAATTCAATGTAATCTAACACATTTGTTGAGATTAAATTATGAGCAACGCGCTGTGCCATATCCCGTTCTGGATAAACAACCCGGTCTGCGCCAATTTTCTCCAGCATTTTTCCATGCAGTGGATTACGTGCTTTAGCAACAATGTATGGAACACCAAGCTCTTTAAGCTGCAGAGTAGTTAATACATTAGACTGAATGTCCTCACCAATTGCCACAACGACAACGTCAAAATTACGAATGCCTAATGCTAGCAGCGCATCCTCATCGGTCGTATCAGCTTGCACCACATGGGTAACTTCATCACTAATTTCTTGAACTTTCTGTTCATCTTTATCAATAGCCAATACGTCATAGCCCATTTTATGCAGCGCACTAGCCATGCTTGTACCAAAACGTCCTAACCCAATAATTGCAAACTGCTTTTTCTTCATACTCTTCGCTCCCTAGCCAATAGTAATTTTACCTTCCGGATATTGAATAGTCGATTTCTTCGTTCTCATTGCCAACGCCAACGCAAGGGTTACTGGTCCAACTCTGCCGGCAAACATTGTGAGTGATATCCACAATTTCCCGGTATCTGTTAAAGATGAAGTAATTCCCGTACTTAGACCCACCGTGCCAAAAGCTGACACTACTTCGAATAGAATATTTAAGAACGGAAAGCTCTCGCTAATACTCAACATCATCGCAACAAAAATAATCAATGCTGAGGCAATAAAAACAACGGCGAATGATTTGTAAATGATCCCTTGCGGAATACGACGCTGAAAAAGCTCGGCATCCTTTTTCCCTCTAATCAGCGCCCATATGGCCGCAGTAAGTACGGCAAAAGTAGTTATCTTAACTCCACCGCCAGTTGATGCCGGTGATGCACCGATAAACATTAACATAATAATAAAAAGCAGAGTGGCGGGCCGTAAGTCGGCAATACTCACTGTATTATAGCCTGCACTTCGTGGTGAAATTGCTTGGAAGTAACTACCAATAATTTTACCTTTCAGAGATAACTCACCAAGAGTACTCGAATTGCTGTATTCTAAGATAAAAATCATGATAGTGCCAATGAATATTAAGAGAGCAGAAGTAACTAAAACAACTTTTGTATGCAATGAAAGTGCGTCAAATTTCCTATTTTCCCAAATATCCGCTAATACTGTAAAGCCAATACCGCCAAGGATAATTAATAAACCTATTGTCAAATTAACGGTAATATCATCAACGTAGAGTGTTAAACTCTGATATCCATCAAGTAAATCAAAGCCTGCATTACAAAAGGATGAAATTGCATGCCAATAACCAAAGTATATCCCCTTCAAACCATATTCCGGATACCAATGTGCTGCTAATACTGTGCCACCGATAAGTTCTATTGCCAAAGTGGCCTGGATAACATACTTAGTTAAGCGGACTATTCCTGCAAAAGTTAACTGATTCATCCCCTCCTGCATAATTAAACGTTCGCGCAACTGGATTTTCTTGCGCATAATCAAGGCCATTAGTGTCGCCATTGTCATTATACCTAGTCCGCCAACTTGAACCAGGGAAATCAACACAATCTGACCAAAAAGCGAAAAATAAGTTCCTGTATCCACAACAGCCAATCCAGTAACACAAACAGCCGATGTTGATGTAAATAATGCATCAATAAAACTCAGGCTCTGACCTGTAGTAGATGCAAGCGGCGTCATTAACAATATTGCACCTACCAATATTAAGCCCGCAAACCCCAGCGAAAGTATTTGATAAGGCGTCAGCCTCCAGCTAGCAAGATCTAATAAATTCGCAAAACCTGGTTTCTGTTTCAAGTTCTCCACTCCAGCCAAAATATTCAATATGACTTATTATAATGTTAGACACAAGCTACGTCTACAAGATTACTATTATTTTTACCAAATTTTTCAGCAAAAAACACCTGCCACCCCGTGGCAGGTGTTTTTATTACTTATATAGCCATTGCTTTCGAGATGCAGCCAAAGTTTAACATATAGCTTCGAACAGAATCCTTAACACCTTTCTTAACAACTGACATTAAATGAATATAGTTTGAGGTTGGCGTCTTGCTTAACTCGGCTTTTAGTTTCTCAGCAGCTGCCAAGGACATGTCAGTGGCAATATTCACTTTTGATATTCCCGAGATGATTGAGTTTCGATAATCTTCTGTAGCTAGTTTAGAACCGCCATGCATCACTAACGGGATATCTATTGCTTGGTTCAATTCGTTTAATCGCGAGAAATTCAACTTAGGACTCCCTCGATAGCTGCCATGATTATTACCGATTGCTACAGCAAGCGCATCAACCTTAGTTTTGTCAACAAATTCGGCTGCCATATCAGAATTAACCATATGCACATCGCTTATTGCATCAATTTTGCTGCAACTACCAATATAGCCCAATTCTCCTTCGACTGATATGCCGAGAGAATGGGCTATTTTACAAATTTCTTTTGTGCGATTTAGGTTGTCCACAAAGGGCAGACTTGATCCGTCAAACATCACAGAAGTAAAGCCCCAGTCTATGGCCTTCATGATCCCGTCATGAGTATACCCATGATCCAAATGTAATGCAATTGGAATAGTAGCTCTCTTTGCCAAACGCACCATTGCAGCACTTAAGGTATCAACATCGACAAACTTGAATAGACGTTCAGGAATTCCAACAACTAGGGGAGTCTTAAGCTCTTCTGCTACTTCCACAACGGCACCAAGAGTTTCAAAATTGAATACGTTAAATCCTCCAACAGCATACTTTCTCTTCCGGGCATCCTGAAGTATTTCTCGCATTGTAACCAAGGCCAAGGGAAACTCCTCCTTCGGGTTAAAATTTATTGTCTATAGTTTGATTCATTTACTATATAATATTCTAAAACTGCCAAAAAAAACCTGCAAAAAAACGACTAAATTTTCGAAAAAATCAATCTTTTTCAATTAGTTTTTTCAACAAAAAAGGATTCCGGTCACAAGACCGAAATCCTTCATTAAAACTATCTTACAGTTGCTCTTTAGCAGTTGAAACAAGTTGTCCAAAAGCAGCACTGTCATGAATAGCTAAATCAGCAAGCATTTTGCGATTAACTTCTACGCCGGCTTTCTTTAAGCCATTGATTAATTGGCTATAGGAAATACCATTGATACGAGCCGCAGCATTAATACGGGCAATCCATAATTTCCGGAATTCACCCTTTTTAGCGCGACGGTCGCGACGAGCGTAGTAGAGAGCTTTCATTACAGTTTCGTTAGCTTTTTTGAACTGTTTGCTTCTTGAACCTCTAAAACCTTTAGCTAACTTTAAAATCTTTTTATGACGTCTATGTGCAGTCACGCCTTTTTTTACTCTTGGCATGTTCGTTACCTCCTAATTAATATGTGTGGTTGCTTAGGCGTAAGGAAGCATTCTTGCTACGCGCTCGTGATCAGACTTACTCACAAGGCTAGCCTTACGCAAATTACGCTTACGGGATGGAGATTTTTTTTCAAGAATATGACTTTTAAACGCTTTTGCACGTTTAAATTCGCCTGTACCGGTGATTTTGAAACGTTTTGCGGCACTTTTACGAGTTTTCATTTTCGGCATTGTTGTTCCTCCTTTAGTTATGCGGCTTTGGTGATAGAATCATTATCATATTTTTACCTTCAAGCTTAGGCTCACGCTCAATTGTTACAAGATTTTTCAGTTCGTTTGCCATTTTAACCAATACTTGTCTACCTAGTTCAGGATGAGAAAGTTCCCGCCCCCGAAACATGATGGTTACTTTTACCTTGTCACCATCTTCGATAAACCTTAGTGCATTTTTTAGCTTGACGTTAAAATCGTGATCTTCAATATTAGGACGAAGCTTTACCTCTTTTACGGTAACAACTTTTTGTTTTTTCTTCGCCTCTTTATCGCGCTTTTGCTGTTCGAATTTAAATTTTCCATAATCCATGATGCGACATACCGGGGGCTTGGCCATTGGCGCTACTTCAACTAAATCCAGCTGCTGTTCTCCAGCTAGCCGCAAAGCATCCCGTAGCTGCATAATACCCAGTTGCTCGCCAGTGGAACTGGTCACACGAACCTCTCTTGCACGAATTTCCTCATTAATTTTTAAAGTTTCTTTACTAATTGAGACTCACCTCCTGAAAATTTTGAGATTAAAAATAATAAAAGCGGGTGACAAAAGCCACCCGCACCAATAGTCGAAACAAACTACGGTCAATTATCAACCTTACTAGCTGCAACTGCGCTGAAAGGTGAGAAGCGGATGGCCTCTACTTCATATTTTAAACTTACCATGTAATATTAGCACCATATTCCAGCAATGTCAAGCAACTAATTGGCTTTTTTAGCAATTTCCTCGATGATAGCGGAAATAAACTCGCTGACAGCCTGAGCGCCAAGATCTCCTGCACCGCGTTTTCTTACAGCGACAGCATTTGTTTCTGCCTCTTTGTCGCCTACAACTAAAATGTACGGTACTTTTTCCAGCTGCCCTTCACGAATTTTATAACCAATTTTTTCATTGCGGTCATCAATGGTTACCCGGATGTCCTGCTCGCGCATCAGTGCTGCAACTTGCTTGGCGTATTCGATATGCCGATCAGTAATTGGTAAAATTTTGACCTGAACAGGTGCCAGCCAAGTTGGAAAAGCCCCTGCATAATGCTCTATCAAAATCCCAATAAATCGTTCAATACTGCCATAAACCACACGATGCACCATGACCGGACGATGTTTAAGTCCATCTTCACCTACATAAGTCAGATCGAATTTTTCTGGTAACATCATATCCAGCTGGATAGTTCCGCACTGCCAAGTACGACCAATTGAATCACGCAAATGAAAATCAATTTTTGGACCATAGAAAGCCCCATCACCTGCATTGATCTTATAAACCATCCCACGCTCTTCCAACGCTTCGCGCAAAGCATTGGTTGCTGTTTCCCACACTTCGTCTGATCCCATAGCTTTCTCCGGTTTGGTACTTAACTCGGCATGATAGCTTAAGCCAAAAGTCCGGTAAACAGTATCAAACAAGTCAATAATTCCATTGATTTCAGACTTGATTTGCGATGGCAGCATAAAAATATGAGCATCATCTTGTGTGAAACTGCGTACCCGCATTAAGCCATGCAAAGCACCAGAAAGTTCATGACGATGCACCAGCCCTAATTCCGCAGTACGCAACGGCAGATCTCGGTAACTATGATGCTGAGTGCGATATACCAACATGCCTCCAGGGCAATTCATAGGCTTAACCGCATATCCTTCATCGTCAATGCTGGTAAAATACATATTCTCACGATAGTGATCCCAATGCCCTGATTGCTGCCATAATTTCTGATTAAGAATAATCGGAGTTTTGATCTCCTGATAGCCATACTTCACATGAAGTTTGCGCCAGAAGTTTTCCAGTTCATTGCGAATAATCATGCCCTTAGGATGAAAAAACGGAAATCCAGGCCCTTCCTCCTGCAGACTGAATAAATCCAATTCGCGTCCAAGTTTGCGATGGTCACGCTTTGCTGCTTCTTCCAGCATAGTTAAGTAAGCGTCAAGATCGGCTTTCTTCTCAAAAGCTGTTCCATAAATTCGCTGCAGCATTTTACGTTTTTCATCACCACGCCAGTAAGCGCCAGCAAGACTTTGAATTTTAATGGCTTTAACCCGCCCTGTTGAAGGCACATGCGGGCCTGCACACAAATCAGTAAACTCACCTTGCTTGTATAAGGAAATTGTGACATCAGCTGGCAAGTCTCTGATTAGTTCAACTTTATAACTTTCCCCTTGTTCTTCAAAAAACTGAATTGCTTCATCCCGAGATAACTCCATGCGTTCAATCGGCAAGTTGGCTTGAATGATTTTTTCAATTTCAGCTTGGATCTTGGCAAGATCTTCAGGAGCAAAAGGCTGTTCTGTATCAAAATCATAATAAAAACCATTAGCTATCGCAGGGCCAATAGCTAATTGAACATTACCATAAAGACGTTTGACGGCTTGCGCCATAATGTGCGAGGCAGTATGGCGAAAAACTGTTTTGCCTTCTTCATCGTCAAATGTCACGAATTCCACACTAGCATCGTTCTGCAGCTTACAGTTCAGATCAACTAACTGCCCGTCAAGTTTAGCAGCTAAAGCACTTTTAGCTAAACTGCGGCTTAAGGACTGCGCGAACTCAGCTAAAGTAATTCCCGGCTCAACTTCACGGACATTTCCATCTTTAAGAGTAATTTTAAGTTTTCCCATCTTTACATCCTCCTTAATTATTGAAACCCAACCGTTGCCTATATTTGGCAAGCACTGGTACCTGTTGAATAATAAAACAAAAAAACCCTCATCCCTAATAGGGACGAGAGTTCTACCCGCGATTCCACCCTGATTGACTAAAAATAGTCCATCTCAATTCGATAACGAGGTTGCCCCCGGCTAAGCTTACTCATTTCAGCCAAGCAGTTTAAAGGTGGTAATAACAGCCTGTGCGTTAAAATGCTTGCAGCCATGGCATTTCTCTCTGTAAGCGCCCAACATCCATTATCGTGTCCTCTGCATTACTATTCATGATATTTTAGTTTTAATTATTATATAATTCTCTTTAATCCCTGTCAAGATTGAAGACTGGCTAAACAAAATTCACAACCGCTGCAAACAACAACCCGCCCCTCAAACACATTCTTGATGGTTTCAACAATACTGCCTACTCCGCCGCTGGCATTAGCAGGTGCATTGTGTAAAATAATATTATAAGGGGCAATAGTAATTAATGCTGTAATCAGCAAATCTTCATAATTGATTTCGCCGCTGCATTGAGAAGCGAAATTATCCAGATATTGACTGGCAACCGCTTTACCTTTAGAATCAAGAACTCTATATTTCCCGCCTTTATCAATAACGACGTGCACTTCTTCCACACGGCTATCCTGGACATCAACAAAATAGCGCAAAACACTGATAAACTCTTTATATTCAATTTCCATCATAAAGTCATCCACTGCTTTTTCAACTAACTCGGTCAGCTTATCACGATACTCTTTTAATCTAAAATTAATAAATCCTTCAACAACAAGCTCATGATGTGTATCTAGATATTCCAGAATTTTTAGCGAGATATTCTGCCGGCGAGTCATAAAATTAAACGAGGGTTCAAGGATGCTGGTACTCTCCAATAAATTCAGAGCATTCCGGTAAATAGTCTCACGCTCCGAATCATTGAAATAGTAATAATTATGATCAACAATTCTTTTAATTAACTTTTTTTCCTCATGGGTTACAATCATTTCGGCTAAAATAGTAGCAACATAATTTTTTAATAGATGCTTAATCCTTTCATAATTACGGAATGACAATTCTCCTTCAATGACATTGCATCCGAGAAAGGTATAATTCCCTTTATTTATTTCATCAATGGCGATGCGAAAGCCTTCCTGAGTCAAACTTATACAATCATGCTGTAATCGCGACCGCACCTCATCTGTTGTGTCAGTCAATCCAACGGAAAGTAGTTTCACCATCCTCACTCCCTTCTTGTTTATTATATGTTTAGCACTGCAATTGCATACAATCCAATAAATAATAAAAGCAGCAACCCTGATGGATTGCTGCTTTTATTATTTATTGATTTGTTCAAGAATGTTCGAGTACCACTCACTTCGGCGATTTACGACAAACTTTAGAATCCGTTCCTTGATGGTTGTTATCACTAATACATTGGGAATGAAAAAAAAGGTTTTTTCCTGCTTTAGCTCTTGCACATGCGTTAGAGGTATTTCTTCAAGATATTTATTATTAATATCCAGGATATAACCCACAAAGACAATACGATCATTGGTTAGATATAACGCCCCGTTAAAAGCTTCGCCATCACAGTATAAATTGGCCAAATCTTTTTTTAAGATCTGTTCATCATCAGTTAACAGAAAACTGTACACATCAATCGCCCCTAACATTTCTTTTGGAATATAATTCTCCAGCCTTGTTGATAGTCCTATTCCTTCACTAATAAAATTTACAACTCATCGCCCATTATAAAGCACTGCTCAGTCTATCCAGAATATATCCCTGTTCTTTTAATTCTGGAATGATTTTGGCTAATGCCAAAGCCGTATTGGCACCATGAATATGAAACAAAATAATTGAACCATTGGCAACATGACTACGAATCTCTTCAATAATACTTGCGGCGCTTAAGCCACTCCAGTCACGAGTATCAACATCCCACAAAATTAAGGCTTCATAACCCAATTGCTTTAAGACATCATCAACTGCCCCATTATACTCTCCGTAAGGAGGACGAAAATACTTAAGTAATGGCTTGCCTGTAACCTCAAGCACAGCATTTTCTGTTGCTTTAATTTCATTGATCATCTCATCATTACTTAACTGTATAAACGAAGTATGCGAAAAACTGTGATTGGCGATTTCGTGCCCTGCTTTGGCGATTCGCCGTACTAGTTCTGGGCTTCGATAAACCCAGTTGCCGGTAAGAAAAAAAGTACTTTTCACCTGATTATCTTGTAAAACATTTAATAATTCTTCAATCTGACGTTCATTTCCACTGTCATCGAAAGTAAGAAAAACGGTTGGCTGCAAAGGCTTATTAATACGGCGTATCACCGAATACGCTTTTGGAGCTGGCTTTATCTCAGCAGGTTCCCGGATTGCCGACAACAACTCACTTACTGTTACAATTTTGTAGCCTCTTGCTTTTGCACTTCGGATAAGTTGCAAAAGCACCCCTTTAGCAGGCTTTTGTAACATATTAATATTGATAATATCTCCAGGCTTCAATGTAGTCATGGTCTTCTCGATTGCTGATAAGTCGGCACTTACCGACCACACAGTTGCATCAATTCCTCGTATTATGGTATAACTCAAATTATCTGCAGCACTGGCTTGTACAAAATGCTGTTCAAGCTCATGGTTTTGAAAACGAACAAACTTATTCGCTTTCCCCGTAACGCTCTTTATTGCAGCATCAGCTTTCTGCAGTCGCTGGACAATTTCTTCTTTTGTCAGCCTAACCCAATCATGATTTGTATTCTCTAAAATGCCAAACTCCAATCCAATCGTCTGAGTGCGGCTGATCAGCGCAGCATTATCGGTAATAAATTGCTCAGTACTAAAAATACTTGCACTGATCTTTTCCTGCAGACAAATAGTGGTCAATTCTTCCAAGGCACCTTTATCATGAATGCCTTCAACTGTTACGGCAATAATCTGATCACTGGTTTCTACCCGGTCTAGCACCTTCTGTGCTGCATATGCAGGGAACGTCATTAGGCAAACTAAAAAGACTGCTATTAGAGCTCTCATCTGTGGTCCCCCAATAATTGTTTTATTCTAAATTTATGGCAGGACTGTACAAGAATAGTACAACATCTGGCAGTCTTTAAAAATAACACGAACATTCACATTGATAATAATCAGGAAAAATTAAAACAAGTATCAATGGCTTTTTATACCATCAATACTTGTACTTTATTTAGCCAAACATAGCAATGCCTAAAGGGGTTACTAATAACGGATGGGGTGGAACAAAGACCTCACGACCGAAAGCTTTGCTGAATTCAATTCCAAAACCCGTTAAATAAGCAGTTCCACCAACTACATAAACAGGATAGTCATCATATTCATCGCAGCCGGACAACATATTCTTAACAATGGTAGCCATCTTTTCGATAACCGGCAAAATGACAGGCATAATCTGACGATGATTTCGCGGATCTTTTTTCAGCTGCTCCGCTTCTTCAAATGATATTTTATACGCACCAGCCAATACCAACGAAACATGAGTACCACCAGTCGGTTCATCGGCAGTAAAAACCAGTTCACCGTTTTTCAACACAGCTATTCCGGTAGTCCCGCCCCCAATATCCACAACAATACCATGGGTTATATTCAAGGCTTTTGCTGCTGCCACAGGTTCGTCTACCTGACAAACAGGATCCAATCCAGCCCCTGCAATGACATGGCTGCAAGCTAATGCATTACGCCCTACCGTCCCTGGAGGAATGGCGGTTGCACCTTTATCCAATTCAATTCCCAAGATTTCTTCAACTTCATATTTAAGTTCTTCAACAATCGTAGTTGCACCACGGAAATCAACGACCAAGCCATCCTTAACAACCGAAGCCCATCGCATACTGCCTGCAACTGGATTCCCCTCATGATCAGTCACTACTAATACCACATCGGCTGTACCAAGATCCACGCCTACCTTATAGGGTCCAGGCAAATCTGCCGCTGTACGAGTTTCAATTAATTGATATAGCTGATTGATCTTCTCATATTCCTTCACAGCTTATCCTCCTTGTCCGTCTATAGCAACTCATTTGATCACAGTCTTATCTTATTATTGTTTCCGTAATAAATTACTGAAATCCTGTAACCATAATCCGAATTTAATAGCCTATTATTTAACTATATTGCTCAATTCAGATTCCCTATCATGAATATTCCAGGTGGGCTGAATGAAATCCAATTACAGTAAAAAGCCGCTACATGAAGTAGCAGCTTTTTATTCAAACCAAGTATTCAGCATATAAACCGAGGATTTTAGCATGTGACAGAACAATCGTCATCACAGAAGAAGAATAATAGAATAATAATGATAATAATGATCCATACGCAATTATTATCTCGACCGCCAAAACCACCAAAGCCCATAATATCTTCCTCCTTTAGTAAGTAAGTAGTTGGTAGGCTAATTTATACTATGCGCCTCAAAAACCGTTTGACACCGTTTAAGATTATAAGGAAATCCCCAATTTTGCAGTTGCCTGCCAAATTGGGGATTTCCTTATAGTCTTGATAGTTTACTGATGATGACTGCCGTGATTCATTGAATTAGCGGTGCTTCCTGCCGCAGCATGATCATTCATATCAACAGAATTAACCAAGTCCTGCATAATAGTGTGAAGCTCTGGGTCATTTTGCATCATTTGCTTTACTACTCCTTGCATTTCCGGAGTTTTCAACATATTAGCCATCATAGCTTGCATCTCTGGTGATTTCATCATTTCAATACATTTCTTTTGCATCTCCGGGTCCTTCATCATATTAGCCATATCTCCATGCGCACCATTCATCATACTGCCATGTACAGCCTTTTGGTCATCAAGCTTTTCTGCAGCATAAGAACTATAGCCAAATGCTGAAATGCTTAGCAATCCTCCAACAACTAAAGCAGCTACTTTCTTCTTCATCAAATCAAATCCTTTCCTCATAGATTGTAATGCTACTATACAATAACTTTGTGAATATCTCATGAAGATTTTTAAAAAAGTTTTAATTAAAAAAGAGGCTAGCTATAACGCTGCCTCTCTAAATTCAACTAATCTTTAACATCTTTACTTTGTTTCAGTGCACCAGGACCATCTTGGGCGACAGCCACTTCGGCTTCACCAAACGTTTTCATATCGTTAATGACATGTAAGGAAGCATTAATCAGTGACATCCCCAGCGCTGCGCCAGTACCTTCACCTAAGCGCATATCCAAATGCAAATAGGCAGGAACACCAATCAAATCAAGTGCAATTTTATGTGCAGGCTCAACCGAATAATGTGAACCGATCAGAAACGCCTTCACTTGAGGCGCAATTTTCACTGCAAGCAATGCCGCCGCACTGGTAATCAAACCATCTACTACAACGGCCGCACCACCTGCGGCAGCTCCTAGTATAACCCCAACCAAACCGGCAATTTCAAACCCGCCAAGCGAACTCAATACACCCATAGGATCTTCCCGATCAGGATGATTGACCTCTAAAGCCGTTTGGATAACTCGAACTTTTTTATGGAGTTCTTCTTCGGAAATGCCAGTACCATGTCCGGCCAGTGTCGCCACACTTTCTTGGGCATAACAGGAAATAATGGCCGTACTGGAAGTTGTATTGGCAATTCCCATTTCACCAAGACCTAAAACCCTGACTCCTTTAGCAATCTCATTGCTTGCGATTTCCATACCCGCTTCGACAGCCTGCTTTGCTTGTTCGCGAGTCATAGCAGGGCCTTTTGCAATATTATTCGTGCCATATGCAATTTTCTTATGATAAATTTGCGCATAGTTAGATAGGTCAGCCGCAACCCCCATGTCAACTAATACTAGCTCCGCATCAACATGCTGAGCAAAGACATTAATTGCCGCACCGCCATTGCAGAAATTATCAACCATCTGCGCAGTAACTTCTTGGGGATAGGCACTGACGCCTTCGGCTGCAACACCATGATCGCCAGCCATTAAAATAATACTCTTCTTTAAATTTTGCGGTCGAGCATTCCCGGTTATTCCAGCCATTTGCAGTGCTAAATGTTCGAAAGAATGCAGGCTGCCCAGTGGCTTAGTCAGATTATCCAGTCGCAGTTGGCACTTCTCCATTGCTGCCAAATCTAACGGCTTGATCAAAGAATTTATATCATCAAACATATTTATGCCTCCTCAAGTTGGGTTCCACTATAGCCGTTCAGAAACTCCGGCCTTCTCGAACGTGGCCATATTATTGAACATATTGATCGAAACGCTTAACATATCAACAACAATAGAGGCCCCAATCGCTTCACCCAGTCGCACCCCCATATCTAAACAAGCCTTGAGATTTAAATGATTTAAGGCAATAATATGAGCCGGTTCCCCTGACAAATGCGAAGCAAACATGTACTCACGGCTTAGTGGGTGAACTGCGTGAGCAATTAACGCTGCCGCAGTGGTATTCAAACCATCAATGACAACCGCGCATCGGTTAGCCGCAGCTCCCAGCACAACACCCGCCAAGGCACCGATCTCAAAACCGCCGACTTTTGCTAAAACATCAATGCCGTCTTCCTTATTGGGCTGATTTAGGGCAAGTCCTTTGCGAACAGTTTCAATCTTAACCTTCATACGGCTATCTGATATACCAGTTCCCCGGCCGGTAACCTTTTCAGGACTCAATCCAGTAAAGGCTGCTACAATTGCTGCACTGGCTGTAGTATTTCCTATTCCCATTTCTCCAAGGCTAAAACAAGTATAGCCTTTTGCTACCCTGTCATTGACTATTTCAATTCCGGTTTCAATAGCTTGAATGGCCTGTTCACGAGTCATGGCCGGTCCTTCAGTAAAATCCTGTGTCCCATAAGCAATCTTACGGTGCCATAAACCAGGAACGCCCGATAAATCACCCGCTACCCCCATGTCAGCCACAAGCATATCAGAACCAGCAAAGTTGGCAAATGCATTGGCACTTGCACCTTTTGCTACCAGATAGTTTGCAGTCATGTGAATAGTTGTTTCAATCGGATAAGCACTAATTCCATGTTTGGCAACCCCGTGATCCGCCGATGTTACCACCATACAACTCCGTGGTATTTCCGGCTTAACCTGTTCTGTAATTCCGGAATATTGCCGCACCATTTTTTCTAATCGTCCTAAGCTACCAACCGGCTTGGTCAAGCTGTCCAGCCGTTTTTGTACTTCGGCCATAATAGCCGGATTTAAAGGAGTAATTTTTGCTAAAGCATTATCTAATAAACTCATTGCGCCCTCCATTATTCTGAACTGGCTGTTGATATAGTTCAAATAAATAAAAAAGACTTTTCTGTAATAATACAAAAAAAGTCAAGAACTTCCCCTTTGTGTATTACTCCACCTCTCCTCGAAGGCCTGTAATGACGGTAAAGGCAGGTCTCCTGGCTCCCGGCTCATTGACAACTGCGCCTTCCCCTAACGAGTGGCACTGCAGTGTCTTGCCGGTACAGTGGCGGGACCGCGCTACAGCATAAAACTCCTCATTTTACACCTTGACTTCCCTATTATCCTCCATAAATCGAAGGCACCTTAACCATATTCACTATCAAATTGTTGTCATTATAACAAATTAATACCATTTACGTCAACGATCAACATTCAGTTCAACAACAATCACCCTACAAAATAACGAAATCATATTGTCAATCTCGATATGCACTTATCACCAGTTAACATCGTGTAGCAACATTGAATATATTGTATTAGTTAACATATTAAAGCAATGGAGGTTTCGTTATGCATGATCACATGTGCTGTGTAGCCTTATTTACGACTGCTGTCGTGGCAATAACGGGTGTTGTCTATTATTATAAATCCCAGCTAACAGTAGCACGTAACCGTAGAAAATTAAACTAATATTATTGTAGGTGTTGCAACTATTCATGCTTCTGTGGAAATACTAATGCTAAGAGTGAGATGAAAAATGGGCAAACATGACAAAATAAAAAATCTGCTATCATTAGCAGAATACTTCTTTGTTATTTAGTTCCAAGCATTAATCATACTCAAACTCTGTATACGGCGGCACCTGTCGCCGTTTATTTTTTTTGAATAAGGAAAATTCGTTTTCTATATTAACGACCGGCTATGCATCGGATTATTTTATAAATGATATAAAGTGCAAATGAACCGATACTGTGCCGGTCGATCAATATAGACAATATAACATAAAAATATGACAAACCTATGACACACAAGGTCATTGCTATTATGGTAAATTGTAATGCACCAAAAGAGCCTTTAATACTTTAATATGAATGACGCGCTCACCCTCATGCTCTAGAAATAGTAGCATATTTATCAAAACAGCAACAAAACAATGTATATCCATGTCCTGGGCTACTGGCTCATTAATAATAAACAGCCCCCTTCATGATTTACATATTCACTAGTCAATCATTATATTCTACGCATGAAAAGCAATATACGTGTTTCATTTATTAAAAACTCTGATTGGAAATTGATTTTTGGCAAAAAAAAAGCCCTACAGGGCCGGTCTAATTGACCTACATAAAAGTAAAGGAGTTTTTGTATTTCTAATGATATCATACCTTATAGGTACAATGTTGCTTAGTTTAGTTATTAAATTGTGAACTAACTGAAATAACTCTCTCTGAATGAATAAACTCATCCAAAGCAAATATGATTATATTTTCAACCTCTTAAGCCGCCTATTAATACGGGCTAAATCAATAACTTCTGGATTTTGACCATTCACCAGCATAATAAATTCTTTATCCTGCTCTCCCACCAGTGCTCTTAAGGTTGCAAGAATCTCGAGATATCCGGATACACCGCCGCAATTTTCCGGCGGACAAGCCCGCTCTCCATCCATACATAAAATGTGCTTATAGTTAGAGGCATTGGGTATAATCTTTTCTAACACAATCTCGTGCTCCCAGCTATCGACAAAGTCATATATATAAACAATCTTTTGTTTTTCAACCGGCATAATATTCCGTATCGTCAAATTCTTAGCGTTGATCATATTATCTTCATATTCAAAATCAACCAAGCCATAATGCCGCTTATTGACAATGAACTTAAATAGCTGGGCATTTTGCCACCCTAATGCCACCTGTAAAATAAGATGAAACTTCTCCAGATTTAAATCTGCCGGCACTAACAGCCTCCGCCAAACAACTGGCTCAAGATGTTTGAGCGTTATCTTAACTTGATAAATTACCTTAGCAGTTGCCGTTCTTGCCTTTATTCTCATGTTATATTCCCCTTTCCCAAAGCCTGCGATTATAAACCAACTCTTCACTGCATGCTTCAAACTAAATAATGAGTTTACTCCATTATATTAGTCACTTCGCGCGAATTCGATATAACATGGCAAAAACAATAACAACTAATATTTTCCTGCTAAACTGTAGAAAAAATATAGTCACACCTGCAGCTGAGGTATTCTCAGGGTAAAAGAAAAACCCCGGCCAGTAGCCGGGGTTTTAAGGTATTAGAATCTTATATTTTCATGGTTAGATACTTATATACACCAATACCTAAGTATCCCACATAATAGGTAATCGTTAACGCAACGCCAACAGGTATCGAAAATCTAATCAAATACCCACAAACTCTATTCTTCCTATATGACTGTACTGCGGCTGCTAAAACCATGACAACCATAGCTGCCATCATCAAACTTACACCAAAACCAATCTTTCCAACTCCGAATATTTCCGCAAAGGCATCACCGATAAATTCCCATAAAAAATCACCCATGGTCATTTTGTGCACCTCCACTTAACTTTATTTAATTGTTATACATTATGTTTGTAATGCTGCCTTTATGCCATTATCCTCCAACACTTCTAAAAGTATTATAGCTGAGTGTTAGAAGTTTTAGCTGTTTTCTGTCCCATTTGCATTTTAGAATATATGCTCGAAAATACAAACAGGGAATAACTAAAAAACTAATGCTGTCTATGTTATAATAATATTACTTAAATTCACAAGGAGAGTAACTCGCTTGGATCTTATCTCAATTAGTATTCTTTTAATTGTCACCTTTTCTTCTTTTATACAATCGATAACAGGCTTCGGCTTTGCGGCAGTAAGCGCTCCATTACTGCTATTTTTTATGAATCCAAATTATGTTGTCGGGTTAACGGTTTTTGGAGCTTTAATATCTAATTTGTGGGTTATATATAAAACAAAAGATAAATCTGATCCAAAGCTTGTATGGCCTATGTTTACCTCAAGTCTTTTTGGTGTTTTACCAGGTGTATACTTACTAAAAATAGTAGATGCATCTATACTTAAGTTGTGCATTGGAATTCTTATCTTGTTGATGTCATTATTTATGGCTGCTAATTTTGTGATTAAAATTAAGAAGTTAAAACTTGCAACAATTGGGGTTGGCTTTGTAAGCGGATTCTTAGGAGGCTCAACGAGTCTGAACGGACCACCTGTTGCGTTATTTTTTATGAATCAGCAACAAGACAAAGAAACATTACGTGCAAATATAGTACACTACTTTCTTCTTGCCAATATTGCAACTCTATTCATCATGTATTTAATGAAAACGATAGATATCGGTACAATTAAACAAAGTCTCTATGTTATTCCAGGAGTTCTACTTGGCACATGGATCGGCGAGAAAGTTTTTATAAAAATTAGTCCGGTCATCTTTCGAAGGATTTCTTTAGGTATTATATTTTTATGTGGTGCAATTAGTGTTATTAGCGGAATAATAAAAAGCTTAGCGTAGCATTGAAGTAAAAATCAATCAACAGTTTTGATATAAATAAAAAAGCTCCCGATGCCTCGGAAGCTTGTATTTATTGGTGGGGTTAGGCAGACTCGAACTGCAGACCTCTTCGATGTCAACGAAGCGCTCTAACCAACTGAGCTATAACCCCTTAATAACATTATTTATTATATAACATAACATTGTATTATGCAAGTGGTATTTTCTATCTATCGATAGAATTTTAAGTAAGTTTACTATTTTGCTTTGGTAGCTATTTCCCTAAAACAGTAAACTAAATTATCTTTTTCACGGTGGAAATTAACACATTGGCAGCATTTGCCGTGACGCTCACACTCTATTTTGGGACATGTACAGTTTTCTTCATTACAGTTAGCCATTTTCTATTCCTCCTCTTTATACTATTACTTTCATTATCACAAAAACAAGTCACTATTTCAAGATAAATTCTATCTAATGAAAACTTAAAAGCCTTATGCATTTTGCATAAGGCTAAATAACGTGCTTTTTAAATTTAAACGCTAGATTCCTCGAAATAACAGCTTTGCTCCTATTGCGAGCAGTGCCACACCGGCAATTTGGCTCCAGCCCCATGAAATAGGAGTTAATCCGAAGGCACCAAAAGAGTCAATGATGACAGCTGTCAAAACTTGTCCAATAATAATGGCTGTAGTAGCATTTGCCACCCCGACTTCTGGAATGCTGGCAGCAACGAGATAAATGATAAAAACGCTAATGGCTCCGCCTAAATATGAATACCAAGGTGCTTGCGATAACGCAGCCATATTGCCCTTGCCTAACTTAAAAACAAATAATAAGACAGCCAAGATCACTGTACCGATGATATGCACAATGAAAGTTGTCTCAAGTAAGCCGACCACTTTACTTAAAGCGGCATTGAGTGAGCCTTGTACGGCCATCAGTATACCAGAAACTAATGCGAGTATTAGTGCTATCAGGTCCACCGAAATATTACTTAAATTCAATATTTCACGCCCCTTAATACAATAAGCCATACGGCCATTATTGCGACTCGCATTTAGTATTCGCGAAACCAGCACTTATATTCTATTCTGAGTAAATTAACGGTTAAAATATTGATGAAGCCAATCACGAATGGCTATAGCCGCTTGTGCTGAATGCATTGACAGATGATGATCGCCGCCCTCAAAAACTTCTAATCTTTTGGGCTCACTGAATATCTGATAGATTCGCTCGGCTTGTATAAACGGCACAATTTCATCTTTCGTTCCATGCAAAACGAGCACTGGGATGTGGTGAATCTGCGTCAAAGCTTCTAGCAAATTGAAATTCTTAAAGTCCTCAATAAAGTCCGGGGTTAATTCAAGATCTCCATACGCATCATGGATTGACAGCGTCTGCCCTTTTTCTAATAAAGCATAGCCATCACCAAGCGCTAGTTGGAAGGTCTCTATTAGATTCCAGGGAGTAGCCCATAAACAAAGTCCCTGTACATTTTGATACTTTCTGGTATATGCGATTGCCGCACTGCCGCCCATACTCCGTCCTAAGAGGATGATTTCCTTGCTAATATGTTTGTGGCAATATTGAACTACTGCAGCAATTTCCTCAATTTGACGAGTCAATTTTTGCAGCGGGGTAAAGTTAAATCGTAGGACAGTAAAACCAGCCTCAGCAATCGTATCGGCAACTGCCACTGCTCGACCGCCACCGTCTTTTGAGCCACGAAAACCGTGACATATAATGACGATGGTGTTAGCTTTTTGTTTAGCCGGTCGATGCATAACGGCCTGTAACATATCTCCGTTACAGTCAATTAAAAACTCCTCCATAAAAAACCTCCCCCAATGATCCTATCCGTATAAAAAAAGAAGACAGGCATTTGCCTGTTATTCAACAATATATACGGTTATTGTCTGTCTGCCAAATTGCAACGCTTCACTACGGTTATCAAATGCCAAGTCAATTTTATTACCTTTTATTGCACCGCCGATATCATCAGCGACCGCGTAGCCATATCCTGGTATAAATAGGCGTGTTCCAAGTGGAATAACGGAAGGGTCAACCGCCACCAATCCCTTGCGAACAAGATTTCCGCCATATGTATAATGTGAATTGCCATCATCATAAGCAGTATATGCAGATGCACTCATTGTTAATGAACGGCTATATCTGCTGCTGCCCTCAGATTCTGATCGGTTTAAAAAGCGAAACGTTTCTTGACCAACGATTCCATCAGGGTTAAGCCCGTTGCTGCGTTGAAAGTTTTTAATTGCTTCAAGTGTGTTATTGCCAAATACACCATCAACAGCTCCATTGTAGTATCCGGCATCTGCTAACATTTTCTGAAGCATTTGTACACTTTCCCCGCGCATGCCATACTTCACAGGAAGATCAGGCGATGCAAAAGCAACAACACTGGATAGCAGCATGATAAACACACATGCCACTATTGATCGAAACACTTTCGTCAAATAGGTCACACCTCTCTTTTCGCGCCTCCGAGGTTAGCTGTCGGGTTAGGGTCAAAGAGAAGGAATAACCCTTCCACAAATTGTGGATTCACCCCTGTAACTATACTGGTTCCCCCGTACCGTTAGGATTCGGCATAATATTAATTTTACAATACTTTGTCTATATAGTCAAAGTATGATTTAAATAGAGAAATAATACATTAAATCCCTAATTTTTCCACAAAAACTTTGTCTACGACGCCTGTCACTTCAAGACCATGATCATTTTGGAAGGCTTTGACGGCTTCTGCCGTAACATTTCCATAAATGCCATCGGCTCTGGAGTTAAGATATCCTAGCTCTTTTAGTTTCATTTGAATGAGAACAACATCCGCACCTGCTGTTTGATATTTTAGCACACGCTGCACTCTAATCTTTCGGCCTTCAATCCGCACCGGAGTACCGATCGGTACCCATTCAAATAATTCTTCGACATCTTTATTACGCATACGAATGCATCCATGGCTGGCAAACTGACCAATAGACCAAGGCTTATTAGTTCCGTGTATTCCATAGATACCCCAGGAGACATTAGTTCTGGACTTCGGGAGAAGCTTTAAATTTATAACGAATGTCTAAACGTTTATCTTCTGAGACCTCAATTCTATCTATAAGCTTAGTGAATACATTCCTTGAGGCTTTCTCGAAGTCCAGTAAGAGATCCTTGATAATCTGCAGGATATCCTCATTGATACCTTGAGATTCCTTACCTTGGAGCTGTACTTCAGAAAGCTTACTCCGTTTCTTAATAAGCTTCTCACGTTCCTCATTGAAATCCTTAGATAGATCTATGAAGTCTTGCTCTGACAGGATACCTTTGAGCTTATCAGTATAGAGAGTCTTGATTGATCTCTTGATTTCCTCCAGGCGCTTCTCAGTGACCTCCAGCTCTATAGCAAGGTGATCCTCAGGAGTCTTCTTACGTCTCTTGACCGCCTTTGGGCCTTCTTCGAGGATAGCCTCTCTGTTCACTTCAGAAGCCTTAACAATTCTCTTAAGGGCATTCAGGACATACTCTTCCAGATCCTTCTCAATATAAGAGTGCCTAGAGCATTCTCTGAATCTTTTATTAGTAGCGCAAATACAATACCAGATACCTTTTTGAGTCTTTGTGAAGGTCATTCTGGAGCCACAATCAGCACAATACAGGAGACCACCTAGAAGATGTTTAACCTTAGGATCATTATTATAGCCTACTGTTTTAGTAGCCATAAGTTGTTGCGCCAGCTTGAAGGTTTCTTTAGTAACGATTGGTTCGTGAGTATCCTCAATGGTTAACCAGGATTCCCGAGGGATGATCCTTAGTTTCTTCACCTTGTAGCTTATAGTTGTATATTTGTTCTGTGTGAGATTTCCAGCGTATGTAGGATTAATAAGTAGCCATTTAATAGTCTCAGCAGCCCATAGACGAGCCTTAGGATTAGGCTTGAAGTTTGTCTTCTGTGCCTTGTAGAGACTCGGACAGAGAATCCCAAGATCATTCAGATTGGCTGCTATATGTGCATAACCAGATCCATTCACATACATTTCAAATATACGCTTAACTATAGGAGCGGTCTCAGGATCAATCACAAGCTGGTTCTTGTCTTGAGGAGACTTGAGGTAGCCATAAGGTGCAAAGGCTCCTATGAACTTTCCACTGCGTCTCTTGGAGTTCATTGAGGTTCTTACTTTCTTAGAGATATCTCGGGCATAGAAGTCATTCATGACACTTTTGAAAGGACTCATATCATTATTACTGTTACCATATTGAAAGGTGTCTATCCCATCATTAAGCGCAATGAATCTGACATTGTTCTGAGGGAAGTACCTTTCTAAATAATGACCAGTCTCAATATAATCCCTGCCGAGTCTTGATAAATCCTTAACTATTACCAGATTGATCTTACCTTCCTCGATAGCCTTAAGGAGTCTTTGGAATCCTGGACGGTTAAAATTAGTGCCAGTATAACCATCATCAATAAAGATATCTACAAGGTTCCATCCTTGATCAATTACATGAGGAAGTAAATAATCTTTTTGATTCGATATGCTTTCAGATTCACAAGCTGTGCCTTCATCTTCCCGAGAAAGTCTTAGGTAAATCCCTACATTAAATATATATTGGTTGTTGTCTTTATTAAGAGCAAACATGTTTATCCTCCTATTGCTCTTCTCCACATATAAGACAACCATCTACCGCTACTTGTATTGTAGTATAGAGGTAAATGGTTTGCAAATATTATTCTTCTGGAGAAGTAACAAGAATGATTTCTACAAGTTCCTTAAGGAGATCCTCAAGAGCAGGACCTTCAGGATCATAGTGGGCAATTACTACAGGTGTGTCCACTTCGCTCACCTCCTTATATTTAATAGAAGCTTATGAAGACACAAATAAGAAAAGACCTCCAGAGTGTTAAGGAGGTCTAGCGAGATAATACTTTATAGTTTTGATATAGAGATGTAACCCTAAGAGATCTCCGGGTAACATGTGCTGCCTGAAGATCAAGAGAGCAGTTAGGTAGTCCTCAAGGAGAACTAAAGTAACCAGTAAGTAAATCATTGAGGATACCTTCGGATCTCCCTTAGTACCTGATACTAATTTCAGAAATAGAGAAAGGACACCTTAGAGATGTCCTTAGTCCTCACAGTTATAGACAGAGCAACACTCAAGAGTGTCTGAGGGTCTACAGCTACCACCAAAGCTATCACACTCTAAGCACCCGCAAGCTTTAATAATACGATGTTCACATATAATGCAAGGACACTTTAAACAAGGTGATTCTTTAGGCACCAAAAGCCCTCCTCAGTTTAGGTTTACCACACTTGCCATTACTATAGCCAGGACAGTAAGTCCGATCATCTCTAGGGTAACAATAGGTCTTACTTGGGAAGCATTTGAGTCTTCCACCATCAACACGTATACCTTCAGAACACACAAGGCAATCACAGGTCATACATATACTGTCTTTCTGCTTTGTCATCCTTCATTCTCCCTTGAGGCCAATATCATAATGCCTAATATAACTAAACTTATCGTTAGAACTTCCAACCTGTCTTAACCTCCCCTCCAGATATCCCTGAGGAATCCACATGGACCTCTGCGGATACTGTACGATTAGGCTTGTAGTCTCTTTGGATTTCTATGGGTATGTAAAGGTCTCCCTTATGAACCCCAAGACCTCCAGAGATCTCCCAGGATTTCTTGAAGACCTTCTCAGCTTCTTTGTAGCCTTGCTCCTTAGCGAGATCCACAACAGGCTTGAGGTCTATCTCTTGCTTGATGATACCTTTAGATGACCCTGTGGTCTTAATTGGGGCTATGACCTCAACACCATTGATGGAAGCCTTATAGGTTTGAGTGAGTTCTACATCGTTGTCTTGAGGGGATTCCTTGGGGACTACTGTAACTGTTGTCTCGCTCTGCATGAGGGCGGGAGCTGTAGTGGACTTAGGAGTACTCTTAGGACTGTGGCTTAAGGATGACCACAAGAGGAGTCCTAAGGAAATCCCTAAGAGTACTCCTATCTTTGTTTTCTTATTGATAGTAGTGATAAGTAATCACATCCTTTAGATTTGTTAGGTGTTCCTTAGGTATACCTTAAGATCTATTACTATTATCATTTATAAATAAAGAATAAAGATAATAGGTTAGTCTCTAGATGTCTAGAGAAGATCTTAAGGTATACCACAAGGGGTGGATAGAGTCCTTAGTGTCTTTAAAATTAATATAATTTGTAGTTATATTAACTCTAAGCCTTGTACACTAAGGTCTCTACTGCTTCTACCTAAGATATCCTTAAGAGGCCCACCACCTCCCTTAAGTTGTCATTCAAGACAGATTCCTCAGTGTAGCCTAAAGGCTGGTATCTTCTCAAGGCAGTACCTGAGGAGACCTTTAGGAACGTGAGAGATAACCTTTAGATTTATTCTTTAGGTTTCTTCTCATATCGTGGCACAATCAACATTTCCTTATCGTGGCACAATCAATTATCGCCCACTAAAGAATCCCTCAAGAATATTCGAATCTCTACCAAAATACTGTCTTCCAGGTTTAATCTTAGGAGCAACCTCAGGAATCCATAAGACTCCTCTATCAGGGTCCATCCAGATCTCAAGCTGTTCCTCAAGTCTCTCCTGGACTCCCAACTCTGCAGACCTTGCCATTTCCTCAACCCAGTAAGCTACAGCTCCTGTGAGGGCATCCAGGCGGTCATCGTGGCCTAAGGCATTCTTTTCCTTACTGATTCGGGTTAATTGATAGAACAGACTATATTGGTAGTCCTTTTCGTACATTAGGAAGTCTTCAGAAATTACTTGAGCATCCACAATGAGTCTATGCTGCTGCATTACAGGCTCAAGAGTGTCTATAATGCGTTTCTCTTTTTGACCTGAAGATTTGACTTCATCAATATTGCAAGGATAGATCTCTTTGAATATTGGAGTCAGAATCTTAGTAAACATACCATCCCCGAAGTTCGCCTCGGAGACAACTTGATTAACTCCATAGAATCGCGCCTTAAGAGCAAGAGACCTCAGGACATCATCGCTGTAACCGTCAGTGTATCCTCCAACAGCCATGAGGAATAAGTAACCATTGAGGTACTTGACGATAGCATAAGCTGTCTCGTCCTTGCCTCTACCACTCGGATCGATAAACATGACAGTCCCGGTATAAGGTGCAAGTTCCTTAGATCTCTCAAAGGCTCTGTAAAAGTAATCCTGCTTCAAAGCCACACAAGGGACATCCAAGAGGCGAAGATCCGGGGATTTGCCCCAATGCCATTTCAAGCTTGTTTCCTTGTGGTCTAAATCGGCAATGATTAAATCAGAGACCTTGAGAGGATACTTCTCAGCATCCGTGAGGTTAGTGTTAAGGAGGAACTGAAGGGAGAACCCAGCACGACCATAAGACAGCCTACGCTTTGCAATTTCCTCCTCATTGAACCTTCCAGGCTCCGTAGATTTCCCTGCCCATTTCTCAGGGTCTTTATCATATTTCTGAGCAATGAATGGAGCTAAGTTGTTACCGTAGTCTTCACGTTCTTTAGGTGTCTCAGGATACAGCAGAGGATAAATTACCACTTTATATCCGCGCTTCTGCAGCTCATTGTAAAGACTCATCTCTGTTTGAGGGGTCCCCAGATAAATGATCTGACCTCCAGGCTTGAGGATAGCGTCAAACTCCTTAACAGCTTCCCCGAGGGCATCCCTTTGCTTTTGAGTCCCGCTATTATTAGGAATCTCCACATCATCCGCAATTAAGATATCAGCACGAGATCCAGTGATCTGCCCTGTGATACCTACAGACTTTACACTATTAGAGATGTCAGGCGTAGCCCCATGAACGTCAAAGAGATTTTGAGTATCCTTCAGGCCAGCCTTACGGTCTTCATCGGTGAGCCTTAAGCATTCCAAGAAAGGTACAGTATTAATGATCTTCTTAATGAAGACAGCGTTTGCATCTGCTCTCTCTTTGGATGCTGAGACTATCTCAACTTTAAGCAAGGGATTGAGCCAGAGCCTCCAGACCACATAAGCACATGTAATGAAACTCTTAGCCACCCCTCGGAAACCCTCAAGAATGAAGCGGTCACTTGGGGGATGCTGAAGGGTCCTAGCCATGTCATTTTGAATTGGCGTTGGCTGTGGAAGTCCAATCATTCTCCAGATAATAAAAAGGAGAACCCTGAAATCCTTCAAGGCTCTCTCAATCTGTTCTTGAGTCCAATTCATTATTGTTCATACTCCGTGGCTTCCATATCGAAGTCTGGAATTTCCTCCACGGTCTGCTTAACCTTAGATACTCCTGGAGTTTCTGGAGTTGTGACCAATTTGTTTTCCTTGAGGAACTTTCGGACTTTCTCAAGAAAACTCGGGTTCTTCTTCAGCTCAGGATCATTCAGACCTTCCAATAGAGCATCAACTTCAAGCTGTGCCATTTGGTCTAAGAGTTTTTCATCAATTTTAGCCAATAGTTAATACACCAGTTTCTCCTTACTTCTTCTTTATCCAATCAAGATGACACTTCTCACACTGTTCTAGCGTGGTTCCACTACAAGCTCCCTGAGCAACAACCTTACCTACTGGGCAAATATCCTCTAATACGAGCTTCTCAATGGCCTCCTTAAGGCATTCCTCATCCACTAAGATATACATTAATGAACCTCCCTTATAAATAACTAAAGCATGGCAAGAGCATCATTACACTCATTGACCATGCGATTTCTTAAACCGTATTTAATTTCTTCGGTATTCCTTGAGGAGATCCAATCATTACTGTCCCGAGATTTTGACCTCACTTGATAGATGTAAGGAATGAAGTCTTTGTCAAACATATGAGCATTGATATAACTCAAGTTTGGATAGCCCATATCTTGACAAGCCTCAAGGAATAACTCAGGAACCCATCGGGCCGAATAGTGGATAGCAGCAGACCACGCGATCTGAGATATTACGTCATGGTGCTTATCCAAGTCATAACCGATAGCCCGCAGTCCTTCTTTCGCAGGATAGAAGTACATTAAAGCTGCATACTCGTGCTGCCATGCATAGAACGCCTCACCATCCTCATAAGCTACAGCCTTCCACGCTTTATCAAAGGATGGAGTGCCGGGTTTACCTGCTTGAGCTAAGTAAGGTCCGTTAGGATATCCTTGAGAACAAAGCCATTGGACAAACGCTTGAGGAATCCCTGAGGCGCTTGCAAATTGGTAGACACCATAAGAAGCCCCTCCGAGATCTCCGGGAGTATGCGAGATTGTCCCAGGACCGCAGTCTCCAGATTCATATTTCTTTGAGAGATCTCCTAGCATTAGCGCTTACCTCCTTGAGTGTTAATAGGGTCCCTTGAGTAACCCATCGGAGGACTCATGCCTCCTATACTGTTCCACTTACTAGCAATACCAAAGTTGATTCCATAGTAAGCTGCTACGATCCCATAGATTGACAAGAGATCCATAATAGCGAAGTTGGTCTGCAGGAGTCCATTAGATAACTGCTCACCAATCCCTAGGCAGACAAAAAGGAGAGTAATAAGCTGCATATCTTTAGTCACATTATTTACCTCCTGCCTTAAAGTGTCTAACAATCTTATAGACTAACCAGCCTGTTTGAATCACGGTATACACTAAGGTAGCCAAAAGAACCCAATCTGCGAGAGTGAGTCCTAATGTTGAAGCTGTTGAGACACCTACAGGAGGAGTCATCTTAATTAATTCTGATTTGATGTCTTGATTTTCCATCCTAACCTACTTTCTCAATGAATACTGTGGTGTAGATTTCATTAACACCAGCAAAAGCACTAGCAACCCCAAAACCGCCGGGGGCTGTCGATTCACACATATGTTGGATCTCGAATTTCTTTGAGGAGGAGAGCGTTATTGTACATGAAAGATGAGCAGGGGTTGAAGCATAGCCAGAAGCACTGGTATAGCCACACTGCCCGATATTAACCGTGATATTATCAGTGATATTTTGTAGACGTATCTTATGCCTATTAACGGCTTGAGCAGGAGCATCTGAAGTTATTTTATAAACACCAGCAGGGAGTTCAAATTGATTGGACACTAACATCACGCCTATAGTATCTTTTACTTTAGTGTTTAGAGTCCGTGTACGCCACGCCCCTGCTGTGAATGTACCGCTCCCTGTACCACTAGGTTGTGTCTCACATAACTCCGCATACTTAGGTGTTATTGCTTCTACCATAGATGTGAAGTAACTTGCTGAATGGCCTCCAAGAGTAACAGCGTTACCACCTTCTACAGTCGTATCATAATAGATAGCACTTGTGTACACAAGCCAATAACATGCTACGTTCTTTACACGATTCTCCGTAGCGGTTGGCACTACTGTTGCGGCGTCGAATGTACTCTTCAAGTTTCCCGACGAACCTGCTACTTGTTGCGTGTAATTACCATTGTTTCCACTAATAGCAAAAGCACCAGTGGCACTCGAAGTAAAATTTGCTATACCGCTAATACTACCCGTAATGTTACGAATAGCATCGCCTTGGTAGCTTCCCACTCCTCGCGCAGGTTCACTCTCTAATCCTCTTCCTCTATCAAGACCTCTCAGGACAACCCCACGTAAATCTGGAAGGAAGCCTGAAGGATACTTAGCTAATAACTCAGGATAAGCTGATATAGATTGACCTCTACATTCAATAGTTCCATCAGGCCAAACATCAGTAAACCACGGGAACGGTATACCCGGAGGAAGTGAAGGAGCAGGAACAAGGACACCATCAGTCAAAGCTGCAGCCCTATTAGCTTCTGTCTCAGCGCGTGTGGCTTGAGTTGTGGCTTCCGTTGCTTTTGTGCTGGCAATTCCTGCCTGAGTTGTTGCCACGGTAGCTGAATTACTGGCTTCAGTAGCTTTTGTATTTGCTGTAGTAGCTGAATTACTGGCCTCAGTCGCCTTTGTACTGGCTATCACTGCTGAGGATGCAGCGCTTGTAGCTGAATTACTGGCCTCAGTCGCCTTTGTACTGGCTATCACTGCTTGCGCGTTTGCAAGATCTACCTCCGCTTGAGCTGCTTGAATATAACCAGCTTGAACGCTCTCAAAATATCTTAAAGTCAAAGCATCTCCAGCAGCCACAGGATCATTCAAATTCTTAAGAATTCTGAAACGGGCATCCCACATATTATCGAGAGTGTCTAAAGCTAACCCTGAATCTTGTACCTTATCTGTTGTTTCCTCAGCTAAATGTAGGAGCTGGACTTCAAATACAGTCATATCCTTAGATCTCAAAACACTGGCATCCTGCCAAGATACTAGAGCTGCTGTTGTGGTCTCCCTATAAATCAACACTACAGCATCCTCAGGGGGAGCCACGAGAAACTCTAATTGCTTCTGTTTATTAACTACTGAATAATCCACACCGTAAATAAGAGGATCATTTCCGTCAACTCTTATCTTAATAAAGGTTGGTCTTAAGTAATCAAAAGGAAAAGAAAAGACGGTCTGAGAACCGTCCCCTATATATGTCACACTAGATTTTCTTTCACTAGCTATTTAACTCACCTCTTTCTAATTTTCTCAGGTAACTGTGATTCATCTACAAGCATCTCAGAAAACTTAACCATTGGTATAAAGTTCTGCAAAGGGAAAGCCCTAAAGACATCCCTAAGATCTCTCTTGCTCACACTTGGGACATCCGTAATCTTTTCCTTAGTCAAGTTATAGCCAAACTTAGGAAGATCATAAGCAACACTCTTAGCAGCTCTTATAGCAGGGAACTGTCCTATGAAGTCCCCAATGGCATCCCCAGGAGTCCTATCAGGTTGCTGCTTACCGTATTGTGAGGAGCGATCTACAGTAGTCCTGAAGGATTGACTTCCAGTAGCAGCCTCATAGATGTCTCGAGCAAGACCAAAGCCTGTCCCTACCATACTTCTCAAGAAAGCTGCTGTTGCCAAGTTCGCAGGGCTTAGGCGGTCCTTAAGGTAATCCTCACGTTTCCCTGGATCATCAAACCTTGCATACGCTTTAGCATAAGTAAGACCAGCATAGACCATTGTGTTTGTTCCCATGCCATACATCAAGGATAGAATGTCATCAAGCTCATGGTGAGTGAAGACCCTCGCAAGTTGTCCGTTCATTACCTTCATACTGAAGTCTTTAAACTGGAACATCATCCGGGTAAAGTTATTTTGATTGGCGAGAAGATTTGTATTACCCACACTATTCTGCTGTAAGGCTCTCATAGCTTGATTATCTACAATTGACTTCCACTTAAAGAATGTATTAGGATCTTCCTTCTGCCAATTCAGGAGGTCTAACCTCTCAGGATTTCCACTAGAATCCCTCCTTAAATACTTATTGATGGCTCCCTTGACTTCTTCAGCTTTAATCTGATCAAGTCCTGAGGCCATCAATTTTTTATCACTAAAGGGATTCCTGAGCCTTGAGAACTCTTTCCCTGCAGCCCACTCAAAAGTATCTGTAATGGTGTCCCTGCGGATTCCCCGGAGCATGTAGTCAGTAAGCTTAGGCAGCATGGAGATTGTTGATACTACTCGACTAGAAAAATTGACAAGTGTATTCGCTCCGTCCATATACCTTAAGATATCTCCTTTAGTACTAGCCTCTTGCCACATCCGGGACTGCCAATCAGTTCTCCATATGGAAGCCTCAAGGTTAGCTCCGAAGACATTCAACTCCGCTTGTTTAATCAAAGCAGCGCCCTGTTTACCAACCTTAAGCTCCCTTAAGAAATTCGAGACTGCAGGAATAATGTGAGACACAGCCCTTAGGCCAACATAAGCAATACTTCCGCTCATTTCGCCTAACTGATTAGCACCCATCATAGATCCATTTTGAGCATAGCTGATACCCTTGAGGGTATTCACGAGAGCGCCTAACTGTCCTCTCACATCTCGCTCTCTGCGAAGTCCTCTGATCTTCAAAATACCTTCGTCAAAAGCGTCAAGATTTCGCTGTACTTCAGTAGCATCCATGTACTTGAATTTCTCTGCTTTTGCCAGCTCACTTGCTAATTCAGCTCTCTTAGTGCGTAATTCCTCTGTGGATCTTGCGAAGTTTCTTATAGATGCTTCTCCAGCAAACCTATTGATCGTCATAGGAACAATTCTGTCTAGATCATCACTACGGAGATGCTTGTCATAGCTGAATGCTTCTCCAAAAGGTGTATCCATAATCACTGTGGTGTCCATAGGCACTCTCTCATGTAAGAAGTGGAGAGTCTCGCTAAGTTCATGAGGAGCGCCCTCCTTGAAGATATCCAAGTTCGATAAATTTTGATCGCCAACACCTACAGCCCAATCTCTAGCAGACTCCTTGACTGCCTCCTCGATTTCCTCAGGAGTGACCTTAGGTTTCTCAGGGGCTTCTGGCTGTTTAAGAATGGACTTACCTTTAGACTTCCTTTGAGTATCCTGCCATTTTGCAAGGTCTACTTCATATTTAGAAATAGCTTTATCATATTCCTCAGTCTTAGCCTTCATGAGCTTCTCTTCGATCTTATCGCGCTTAATGGTTCTCTTAGCGTAGTCCTCAAGGAAATCTATAGCTTTATCTACCGTAGGAAACTTATTAATGAAGGTCAGCCATCTGTCATCGTCTATAGCTCTCCACAACTCATCATCTAGAGATTTCCACTCTTTAGGGAGAAGGTTCTTCCCTGAGGCTCCAAACATTTCTGCAGACCTCTTAGCAATATCGACCATGTCATCCCTAAGAACTTTAATATGATTTGCAGCTTTGACAACCTCAGGAGGCCACTCACGAGATGCTATATCAGGATCTGACTTGTTGTTCGTGAATGTGCTATTGTAATACTCTCGGATCTGCTTATTAAAATCCTGAAAGCGACCTGGAGTAACTGGACCTTGCTCCGTAAGGGTTTTCGTGAGGTAGTCCATACGAGTTCCCGTGAAATCTTCCCATCTACCGAGGAGCTGCCTTTGTATGTGTTCCTTCTGTTTTTCAATAGGTAATACATTAGAAGTTTTAGAAGCTCTTAAACGTGGATCATGCAATAACTCAGCAGCATATTTCTTACTGAGTTTAGATAAGGAAGTGCTTAGGATTCCGTGATAAGTCCCATAGAGTCTGCTGGCTTCTGCCTTATGCGAAACCCAATTAGCAGCTTTAGCGATTATATTAGTAGCTCCAGGTTCTATATCCAGAACATGCGAGAGGATATTAGGATTAAAAGTGTTAGCAGCAGAGAACTTGATATTATCATCGAAGGCCAAGACAGATCCATCAGAGAAAGTACGGAATCCTTGGTCTCTCTCAACTTCATTCTTAAGACTCTGCTTAACAAAGTCTGCAAGCTCATCATCAGTCAGAGCATCGTTTCCTCCAAGCTGTCTTAAGGCTCTCTTGACTCCTCTTCGGAGTTCCTTGAAGACCTCATCTTTACGACCGCCTTTTTCAATCCAGTGACCCAAGACTTCCTCCCAGCCTCCTCCGGGAACAGCCTTAACTGCATCCAGCCAGTCACCCTTAGGATTCCCTACACGCTTCAATACAGCATCTTTAATGTCATTGTATCGGCGCTCACCAAAGGTGTCCTTGAGATTCCCATGGACTCCTATTTCATGGGCAAGGATGTTATCAATGTTATCTCCAGGCTTGAGGGCATCCTTCACAATGAGAGTCAATCCTTCATCAGCCTTGTGAAGAGCTTTGACGTTCTCGGGGAGATCCCGGCCTAAGTCTCGGGCTATTGCCTGAAGCTCCTTCCTGGAGATAACAGCTACCTTACCATCAGCATTTAATTTAGTTAGGATCGGTGAATTAAGGCTCTCAGCGAACTTCACATCATGAGCCTTGAGAATATCCTCCTTGATAGCCTTGAGTTCACTTGGGGTCTTAACTCCTACAGCCTGAGCAATAGCGTGGCTCTCAGCGTTATCTAAAGCTCCGAGTACCTTCTGAGTACTTCTGCTACGAGTAAAGACATCCCCGAGAGCGCCTAATCCTGCTCCAGCAAGACCGCCTACAAGAGCTGCTGCTTCATAGTCCTGCTTGTAGCCTCCATAGGTTTCAGCGAACTTTCTTTCAGCTACATTAATTCCGGCAGTAGTGGCAGCTAACTCGCTATACTTAGCAAACTTACTTAAGGATAGCCCTGCAGCAGTTCCTTTCCCTAGACGCATTAAGGCTTTTCCAATGACAGCCTCCTGACCTAATGGAAGGAGGATAGTAGGGTCTGAGAGGAGTGACCCAGTAAGAGACCCTGTTATCTTAGCAGTAGCTGCAAGACTGCCTGAATAAGAATCCAGCCTTTCCCTTCGCTTGGTATCCTCCTGTTTCATATAGAGGAGTCTACTGAGGTGTTCAGAATTAGTGGCGTTTGTTAGAACCCATCTTTGTCCTACGATATCCCCAGGAAGAGCCTTAGTGACGGTATCAACATCTTCTTGAGTAACATTAAAAGGTCTACGGGAGTCTGTCCCTATACCAGACCAAATAACACGCCCGATTCCGATTGTTCCAGAGTCATACCAGGAATCAGCAAGAGATTCCCCGGCAGCTCTCCAGAAAGAAAAGGGGATAGGCTCTTCAGTAGCTACTAAAGGCTTCACAGCGCCAAAGGCATCCCTTGAGCGATCCGTAAGACCGCCTAAGGAAAAGCTGCCTTTACCATTAGCGCTCCTCATTCCGTTTATATATTCCTCAATAGGAGCTGTGAAATAGCCTTGACTTCTGAGAGCTGAAGCATACTTATCTATGGAGTCAGTAGCGCCCTCAAGGTTATACTTACGAATATACTGAGAGAAGAATGAGGCGTATTCCTCAGGTGAATCAAACTTTTTATAGTAGTTTCCTCCGTCAGGTTGCTTATTCGCTTCGCCGTTAGGAGCTTCCTGAGTCACGCCTCCAAAATTAAAGTTCTCTTTAGCTAATCTACTGGTAAAACCTTGGCTTTCGTGTGCCCACTGCGCCCATACAAAAGCCGCAGGGATACCAGTTTCGGATGAGACCTTCTCAGCTAACTCGTAATAAGGTTTACTCATATGAAACCTCCTTTCTTTGGCTTAAGGTAATCCAATAGCTTGCTGCCAGTCCATCTCAGGAACTTCCCGAGCTTTCAAAATATCAGCTAAGGATACACCTTGAGGAGTTTCTGGAGGATGCTCTAGGATGTAGTTACCTGAGTAAGCGATGTCATTTAAGCTATAAGTAACGTAACCACCACCTCCAGTGATCCTAAAGACACCTCGCTTATTGTCGTAAGTTGTTGTGACGAACTGAGGATCTACTCCAGTGTCCTTGAGATATTTTCCATAATAGTAATCTAAAACTTGTTGCCCTACTTGAACCCTCTGAGGCGAGTTAATCCCATTAAAGATGGAACGAGGAACTGCAGTATCCTTCCATATATAGTGAGTCTTTTGAGCTGTAGCTTTCGCTTGTTCAACAGCCTCAGCAGGGTCTGTACCTGCATAAGCCAGCCACTTTGCTAGACCCTCTACACGCTCCATCACTGACCGATTTCCAGCTGCACTCACCTTGACATCTACTGAATTTCCTTGGAGATCCATAAAGCCCGACAAAGATGTTGAAGCCAGCCTATCCATAATTGACATATCAGTGACCTTTGTGAACTCCTTGTCCTTAGCGCGGTCTCTACCTTGAGCATATAAACCTATAGCAGTTTTGATGTCCCCACCATTGGCCTGACTCAAGAGCTGTACAGCTTCTAACTTATGGGTAACTTCAGACCCCATCATCTCATAGAAATCCTCAGGGTTCGTATTGTACATCTGAACAGCAGACTGGAGTTGATCTGAAAGTCTTGCCTTTCCATCATCCCCGAGAGGGAGCTTATCCACAGTCATCGTGTCAATAGCATTGTTTAGCTGCATCTTCACAGAGTCTGTATAGGACTTAGCAGGACCCCACTTAAGAAGCTTCATGGCTTCTGCAGTTTTCCTTTGGGAATCCCATTGGGTATTACTCATGATCTTCTGAAGCTCACTATCAACAAACATATTGACATCCTCAGAGTCAAGAGTCTTAGATTTTTCCTCAAGGATGCCTGAAGAATTCCTGTGCTGGTATTTGATCTTAGGGAGATCCCCGAAGGAAGCAGCAACAACATGTCCAGCGCCATCTTTAGTACTACCTGCAAGGTAAGCCCTGAGTTGGTTATTTAGAATTGAAGAGGATTGACTCACTACATATTGCTGTTCGGCCTGTGCGAAAGTGGCTGCAAGTTTCTTCTGCTCCATTTGAGTCTGATAGTGAAAAATGTTATCCCGGAAAGGACTCATTACGTTAAACCAATGCGGATTCTCTACACGCCACTTCTCATAAGTCGCATTAACTTCTTCCTTGGTCATCCCTTGGAGTTTTGTAATGGAATCCTGCACACCAGCTCCAAAGAGTTGAGAGGTCTTTTGTTCTGCTAACTGCTGGACATCATGGGTATTTAGAACCTCCCCAAGCATAACCTTAGTCCCATCAGGTCTCGACCCAATGACTACATTCTTACCGAGAGCTTCAATAGACCCATAATCCCCTGTAGATTGAGCAAGATCAATAGCCATTTCACGAGCTAACTTTACTCTCTCAGGAATAGAAAAACCTAGTAAGCGGGTATCAGCGAAAGTATCTGACACTTGTTTCACTAGGTCTTCTTGGTGGAGCGTAGGAGCCTTAGCAACGATCTCTCCTAAGGATGCTTGAACACTTCCTTGAGCTATTCCTTTACGTTCTACTTCAAGCTCTCCAGATCTCTTGGCAGCAAACTCAGCTTGATCCGCTAAGTGATTATCAAAGAAACCCGCCCTGAAAGCTGTAAGGTCTGTAGCATTCTCTGCGTTCTTCCCGAAGTATTCCTGGTGGAACTTATTGAATCGTGTGACTTCCTCATCAGCAGTCTTAGCAGGTTCTTCAGATTGCCTTAAGGCATTATACTCATCCTTAGCCCTTGCCCCAAAGTATGTACCTTTCATTTTCTCTACAGTAGCAACAGCCCAAGGGTTTTCACTTAGGGCCTTATCGCCGTAGGTCTGAAGAATATCAATACTTGTGAGCTTCTTCATGTCATCCTCAGTAGTACCTCGGGAGATCCTCGTGGCTTCTGCTACACCATACTTTTGATCTCTCTCAAGTTTGGATTGACCTTCTGCCATAACTGCATTACCGAAGAGACCCAAGGCAGCAGCTAATTGACTGCCCTGAGTTCCTGCTGAGGATGGCCTGAAGGTTGGAGCCTGAAGACGTTTCTCGTAGGTTCCTTGAGGGTTCGGTGTGAATTGCCTTTGGGTTCCTATTGCATTCTCAACATTATTAGCCATCTACTCACCCTTTCTTAATCGGTCCTTTCCAGTAGTCCCAATCCATTCCTGCTGATTTTGCTTTATATTGTTCTGTCTTTGCTGAAGTGTAAGCCCCCATTACATTAGAAGCAATATTCATAAGGACTGCTCCTGAGGATGGCTTCGGAATTGAAGCAATGTAGCTCTTTGTGGAAAGGAGCGAGGATTCCTTATTGAGATCAATCTCATTGGATTTAGCTGTATATTGATCCTTAAGAGCTGAAACATTTCTTGCTTCATCAGCCTGAACACTTCTCATTAACAGCCTGCCGGTATTACTATCCCCAAGATCTTCATTGATTGCAACCTGAACACTTGCATTTACTTGAGCAGCGTTTAAACGTGTCTTAGTGATCTCCTGGACGGTAGCGTCAAAAGCATCCTGGCGCTGGATCTCAAGATTCATGAAGTCTCTATTCATTGATGTTATCGCTGCTTGAGCCTGAGCTGCCACAGCCTTAGATTGCGCTCTTGCTCCCATAACGGAACTTATCACTCCGAGACCTGCTTGAGCTGCTGCTACTCCCCAACACATGAAGACTCCTCCTTTCTCCTAAAGAGGAACGGCCTAAAATCCCTTATAGGATCTTGCCACTCACAGCCTAACCATTCTAACCATCTTAAGTGAAGAATATTTGAATGATGAATAGCATTACCTACAAGCGGGTATCTCTGAAGAAGTGCTTGAAGATATCGCTTAGAAAACCTTAAGAACTCTATCGGATGGTGATAAACATAAGTCGTAAGCAGTACCCAAGGAACAGCATATCCTTCCACAATATCCACAGCCCCAATTCCTAAGAGTCTATCAGCTCCTCCAGGTTCTATCTGGACAATTGCCTGAGCGTTCTGTAGGAGGGCAATATTCTCTCCTAACAAAGTACGACCTGCAGCAGCCTCGACTTCCTTAAGATCTTCAGGTCTTACAAACTTAAGAAATTCGAGGAGCTGTCCTACTTTTAAATCTTCAAGAATAATCATGTTCTCTGAGTCCTCCTATTGTAACTCCCACGCCATCCACATCCTATAAAACTAAAGGGAGTCGGAGCATTAGATTCTATGATAATCTCACAAGAGGTATTTAAAGATTGAACTGGAATGTCAAATGTCCCGGTCTCTAATGGGACTACTCCGAGTGTATTTGACTCTGCCCCGAGAATTCTTGAGGTCCATTCATACTCGAATGTTTCTTTACCTTTGTGTTTCACTGTAGCCTTGAAATAACCTGACTCACTAAAGTGAACCCAAAACTTCTGGATAGTGAGCCTTCCCTCGGTCTCTGCTTTAGTTCCTCCCTTACCATCATCAGTCTTTATCATAATAGTTGAGGGCTTCCATTTAGCAGTAAAGACCTTACCTACTATTATCTTAAGACCTCCGATATCCTCAGGGATTTCCACGAGACCATCCTCAGGGCTTACCACACGATAAACACCATCAGGCAATAGAAGACCGTACTCAGAACCTTCTTCCAGAGGTGAACCGTAGAGTGTCTCTAGATTTACTTGAGAGGTCCCTGAGATCTCATCGTAGATATCCTCCGGGAATTCTGGTGAAACGAGTTTACGATCTAAGAACGCTCTGTAAGGTTCCTCAGGAAGATCCTTGGTGTTATAAGTGAAGAGCATTTTCTCAAGGTGAATATGAGTACCTCGCCTCATGATGAGATACAAGGTTGACCCAATGAAACCACCACCAAGAACTTCTGCATTGAATTCCCAAAAAGACCACGAGGACTGCTTACGTACTTCATCCTGAAAGAGGAACTTATAAAGATATATCCTTGTAGGATCTCCTTCAGTAAGTGCCAAGATGACATTCTCTCTCGCACTAGCTAATAAGGAATAGATACCATTAGGAATGAAAGAAGGAACATGCCCGGAGACATCTTGAGCGTTCGTTACGTCACTGACATCTTGAACTGTGTAATATTCCATTAATGATGTAAACTCCTGACGAGCTGAAGCAAAGTAAATATTCCTTCCAGCACCTACTGGCCTAGCTGAGGCTTCACACGCATAACTGGTTGAGTTGTCGATCTTAAAGGACTTAGGTGTGACTACGCCCTCAGAACGTCCTACAAACTGAGCGCTATCTGAGAACAACAGAAGAATCTTCTCAAAAGGAACTGCATGGTTCAAAGTAGCAACAGACTCACTAGGAGCAGCATCGTCAATGTAGTCTGTATCTAAGACCTCAAAAGCTGTGGTCATCCAGAACTTGAAAAACTCTCCAGATTTACTTAAGATACTATTTTCACCGCTGAGGAACCCTAAACGGTTTCTAAAGAAGAAGATGTCTCTTATTCTCTTTCCTACAAAGGAAGGCAAAGGATTGCTGTCTTCATCGCCCACTTCTCTTTTGTCCCACTCAGCTTGTTTAAGTGTGAATGTCCCATCAGCCTCTCGGATTAAAACATGAGGCATTGTCGAGGCATCATAAGTGGTCTGAATGTTTGGCTTAACAGTTTCCTTCCAGCCACCCTTAACTGTGTCATAGACTAAGTAATAGTTATCTGAAGATGTTCCAGGCTCTCCTAAGATTTCTATAGTGTAGCCATTAGGAGCAGTTGCAGGTAAAATGTTATATTTCTGAGAGGACTTAAGAAAACCGAACATAGCAAGATTATTGAAACCATCCTTGGTCTCAATCGTGTTCAAAGTGACTCCTGCCTTGGTCAAGTAAAGCCATGCCTCCCCGAGTGTAACAGTCCAACCATTAGCGACTGCAGCATCTCGTAGTTTACCAGCGATGTAATTTGTGTCAATCTGAGCGGTATGAGCTGAAGTAGATCCGTCAGGTGTGGTGAAAGAAGCTATAACTGAGCCATTAATGTTGATACTGTAAGTTCTTCCATATTGTCCGCTTTTGACATTCACAAGAGCGCCTTGAGTTGCCCATACATTAGGCGAGACTGTAGACTCCATTTGAACTGTCTTCGTGGTATTCAAGATAAATGAATAATCCGCTATGGTGATAATCTTTAGGTCTTCCCGAGGTTTATCTGTTGTGATGTAAGCGAGAGCCTCGCCTTCGACATTAACTACCTTCTCATTGCCTTCAAGATCCCACACTGTAACATCTTCACCTGAAAAGAGCATTGTATAGCGTTCTGTTAAATCTCTCTCAACAAAGTGAATCAAAGGACAGCAGCCTGGATATTCCATAAGGTTCTTGATATGTACCGTAGGCGGTCTCTTTTGAAGGCCATCAGCTTCTGAAGACCAGCAATTTTCTTGATGCTCTAACTGCTCAGGAAAGCGTAATCTTGGTGCTTGTTGACTCACACCTGCAATGAGATTCTTAATGGTTTGAGAGATTAAACCCATTAGGATCTTCCTCCCATAATCTCCAGGACGCTTGAATTCTCAAATATGTTGGTCATCTCTAGCTCAAGGATATAAGCGCTGAAGTCTTCCCAAGCTTCCTTCAGATCTACTTGAAGCTTCTGTGTACTTAATTCATCACCACTGTAGAGAACCTGAAAATCAAAAGCGGTCTTAGCTACGATGTAACCTTGAGCAGCCTCAGGAAGATCTTCAAAGTCTATCAAGAGGACTGCCGTAACTACTACAGGCTCCGTGAAATTACCTGTTTGATTTGTAAGGTCATAAAGATAATCACCACGCTTAGTGTAAATCTTACGATCATTAGGACTTGTCAGTTTTATAATGTTAGGGTTCCAAGAGATTTTCTTAGTGAAGAAGTCAGGATTAAGTGTATACTTCTCAACAGTATTGAACACATATCCTTTCCTTTGGATTTTCCTATTGGTTCTCTCTAACATTTGTAAGGCGTTAATCACATCGACATTTGTAGGGTCTTCTATAGAATTAACTGGAGATTCCCCGATTCCATTAAGGATCTGATTTACTGCGTCTAATTTTGGATCAATGGATAAACTCAAGTTAGTACCTCCTTTCTAAAGGTAAAAAAGGGAGAGCCTAAAGAGGCCCTAAGGACCACATCAGGCTCTCCCTTTTGTTGTTATTAAGCGAATTCTACAGTGCCCAATTGGACAGCCTCAGGGCGTAAACCGCCGTGACCTACAGCCATCTTAGCGATAATCATATCCCCTTGATATTCAGGTCTCCGGGCGTGTTCCATTGCAAGATCTTTTAATTTAAGCATACCCACAGCTCCACGGTGAGCAGCAACAATCTTAGTCTTAGCGGCATAAGTTGCAGGAAACACATGTCCTGAACCTTGAATCACATTCGCGTTATCGGCCCCACCTGTGGTCAAATGTGGAACAGTAACTAAATCAAAGCCAGCGACTCGTATAGGTTGTGCTTCTTGAATGTTGCTTGATCCACCATAATCAGCATTGATAACGACCTTCGCATTCACCAGAGCTGCTGTAACATCAGGCTTGATATAAGCAACCCGTTCAGTCTGCGGCACATAATTACTGTCCAAGTTGTACTTCATTTCCAGCAGCATGTCTAGGTAATACTGTCCTAAGGTAGCGCTTGTTAAAGCTGTACCAGTTGCGACAGTCTTATTGATAATAGCGCCTTTACCTAGTCCAGTTAAATTCTCCGCATCTGCAATGACCAGTTTAGCAATCTCAGCAATAGTAGCACCATCAGCAGCAATAGCTAAAGCTTCCCCAAGTTGTCTGGAGTATTCCACGCTAACATCAAAATGGTTCATAGCGTCATCAAGGTCAGTGATTAAGGTAGCAGCAGTCAGAAGACCATCAATGTTAATAGTCTTTTCAGTACCAGCAATCTTCTGAAGCTGTGCATCTAAAGAATTACCTGGAGTCAGGTATAAAGCAGTAGCGCGACCAGTCACAGGGAATGCTGCAGATTTACCATGTGAAATTGTCCGTGTTTGATGGCGGTTTAATGTTGCAGTCATACGTGAATAAGCTGTCAAGATCTCCCCGGCGAACGTCTTGAGAAACATCTCTAAGGCATCAGATCCGCCTTGTTTCATACCAGGAGTAGCAATTGTAATTGGCATATTAAATATCAATCCTTTCAATTTTCAATTAATTTAATCCAGCGAGAAATAAATAAAGGACCTTCCTTAGAAGATCCCTTGAGATGCTGCCACTTTCGCCCTGACAGCTTTGGTGTATACTGGGTCTCGCCCATACTTTGGATCACTCATAGCGGATGTCATTTCGGCTTGAGTCTTAAACCCAGTGACTGTGGAAGGCACTTGAGAACCCCCAAGAATAGAAGCATTAGCAGTCCCATACTTAGAAGTTATCTCCGCATTAATCCCATTGATAACAAGCTCAACCTGTTTAATCGAACCAGCTTCAATAGCGGCATTAAAGGCTAAAGCTGTGTTACGATTCTCAGGGGCCGTAAGATATGTTTGGATTGTCTTAAGATTCTCGGGACCACCTGCAAGGGCAGTAACCCGAGTTACATACTGTTCGGCCTGTGCTTTTAATCCTGTGGTATAGGCATCCACAGCAGAACGAGGGTATCCTGCTTTCTCCAGCGCCTTGTAGGACTCTTCGCTTAGTTCGCCTTTTTCAGAGAACTCAGCCTCAAGAGTATTAAAATCAATACCTTTAGATCCTAAGTCTGTCTTAAGATCCTCTTCAGCTTTTTGAGCTGCCTTGATATCGGCTTCACTTTTTTCATCAGTACTCGGTTCTACCTCAGGAGCTTTCGCAGGGTCTTCCCCAGCCTTTACTTCCTCAGCAGTCTTTGGTGTTTCCTGAGAAGGTTCTTGTTGATCTTGAGGGATGACCTCAAGTTTATTTGTGTTACTGGTCATTATCTCCACTTGAGGAGAAACGCCTGTTGCTTCATCTGCCATTCTTATTGGCCTCCTTGTTGTGTAGGTTCTTGTGCCTTAACGAACCCATTTGCTAATTGTCCTGAACTCTTTATTGCCATTTCCTGTAACAGTGCTTGTTGCTGCTCCTGTTGAACTTCCTCAACAGTCTTAATGAGTGTCTTAACATCAATACTTAAAGAGGTCCCCAGCATCGTCAGGAATTCCCCAATCTTCAAGTACGCATCGCCTCCAGGGAGAGCCTTAAGATACTCTAAGAAGATCTGGAGTTTATCAAGATCTTTACCCCTGCCGAGCGCCTCAAGCCCTGTGGTTATCTGCGTGTTTACAGCTCCCTCAGGTAATGAGACTATCTCCCCTGAAGCCTCCAATTGTGCCTCGACTCTACGAGCTAGAGGTAATTGAAGCTCAAGCGAAAGAATACTATAGACTCCACCTAAGGTGTCCTCAAGTTCCCTTGCTACATAGCGTATCTCCTCGGCAGTTACTCTCTCACCATTGCGCTGTACTGCGGAGTTAAGTAAGAAAGCATAAGAAAGTCTCGCTTCAATTCCATCTGCAATCGCCTTGCATACTTGAAAATCTGCATAACGATCCAAGGTAAATGCTGAGATGTCTTCCTTACGACCTGGAACGAAATCCCCTGTCTTTGCTTTTTGAAGAGCCTTAGGCGAGGTCTGCCCTGAAGGGTTACACAAGAAAATAATACGAGACACTGCAGCAGCGTATTGAACAATAGCCTTTGACAGTGCCTCAAGAGAACTTAAGTCTCCTTGGTATTCTTCTATGTACCCTCGACCATAGGACTCTCCATCCACTTTGACCATTCTTACAGGTATCCAAGGGGTCTTGTTTAATGGATAAGTTTGATCCGACTTGGGAATTCTTTGTCCCTCAAGTTCCTGATAGGAGCGCCATCTGTTTTTATCCAGGAAGACATGCGTGTAGATATCTACTTCTTCTCCTGGTTTGTATTCCTTACCAGAATCGCTGAGGGTTTCCTTGAGGTTGTCCGGGAGAGATGCAAAGGTTCTTTTGTCCAGAGCTACAATAGTCAAGACGTTTCCGAGTGCATCTCTTTCTACCACATAAGAGGTGAGTCTATAAAGCTTAATGCCTCCCTCTTTAGGTGGTAAAAATAATAGACCATTTCCTGCAACAACTAACTGCTTGCAAAGTTCGCCTACTGTTACACGAATTTGACGAGCCTCACAATACCTCATGATGGTCTGCTCACGTTGAGCTAACTTGTTCTCAACACCTGTAGAGATCACAGTATCATTGAGCTTCTCTATTGCCTCTTTTTCCTTTTCACTTAAGGTGTACTTAAAGAAAGGACTATTAGGAGGCATGAGTGCTAGTAGAAGCTTAGAAGCTAAATTGTTTAGACCTCTAGCACCGACGCTCTGATAAGGTGTCTGAAACTCCGTAGATCCACTTGAGCCTTCCTTAGGAAACAGTGAGGGTATTGTACATTCTGCTGCTTTCTCAGCCCGAGTAATGTAAGGCTCTCGTTTTTCCTTTAGGCGTTCATAGAGCTGCTTTGCAGTTTCGTTAGAAACATCCATTCAATCCCTCTTCCTCATATACTGAGTCCAGTTCCCGAGGAAGAGCTTGAGATAGGTACAGTTAAACTTTGCTTGCCTTTAGCTTTCTTCCTCAGAATTGCGTTCACTGAGTCTGCTGTCTGAGGAGATTCTGGAGGAGGTGCAGCCTCTGCTGCTGGTTGTGCAGGTGTTTGAGCTTCTGGCACGTTAGGTGTCTTTAAAGCTTTCTTTCCTAAGACTCCTCCAAGGATAGCGCCACCTAATCCCATTGATTCACTTCCTTGCTCATCTTTAAAATTTAATTGTTGAATCCTGAGGCTTATCAAGTTTAATCTTGAGGGCCTCCTTGCCAAGTCTTAGGTCTCCTATGCCTCCCATTATCGGAGACTCAGGAGCTTTTGCTTCAGTCGAAGGAACTAGATCCCGCGCTGCGGTCTGAACTGTTGGCATCTTAACTTTCCAGCACATAATTAATCGCTGCCATTCTCTTGAAAGTTTCGACCAGCCCTAAGAATTTCTAGAGCGTGTCTAGCTCCTTTTATGAAGCCTAACTGTTCAAGTCCTTGGATATTCTTTAAGGTTGACTCATGTATTAAGTGGTCAGCGCTTAAGGCATTCTCAAGAAACTCAATCAATCTCGGATCAATAAAAGGAGCTTCCTTAAAATCAATCACATAAGGGTCCTCCTTTCGAGGAAGTGGTTATTCTTCTCATATCGTGGCACAATCAATTTACAACTTTAAGGAAGCTCTTATGTGAAAACAAATAAGAACCCTTACGAGTGTAAAGGTTCTCAGTTAACTTCTGATCTGTACTCAAGGCATTCCCTGAGACAATCAATTTACAATTTTGCTCCTGTGCGATCTTCTCAAGAACCTCTAAGGCTATTCTCCCGAATCCGAAAGAGTTCCCGATAGAAAGCACAAGGCGCTCCTCAAGGCAATTACAAGCTCCCCATTCGAAGGGTCTGATAGCGTATACAACAACACCGACCAATTCAGAACTTGAGGCATCCCTACAGGCTACTAGTGATGATTCATTGAAAACAGTATTAAGCCACTCAAGAGCCTTGGTATCAGACACTAGTGGAGCTAAAGGATGTCCCTCAGCTCTATGGGTTTCAAGGATTTTAAGAAAAGCGTTAATAATCTTTTGGGTCTCCAGCATCTTAAAGTCCGGGTTAGGATATGTAAAAGTTACCCTTGAGGATTCCATAGGATAGGCTCCTTTTTCTTGAGGTCATAATCAGAAATCCTGAGGATACGAGCTACACGCGCCTGAGTCAATGCGTCTTCTTCTGTGAGACCTTTCTTCTTGAACTCCTCAACAACCCGAGGCCATGAAGGGTCTTCCTTAAGGATCTTCTCAGCAGTCTTAGGGCCAATCCCAGGACACCCTGAGTATCCATCTACAGGGTCTCCGTTGAGTGTCTGGTACATATGCCAGTAATGAGCCTCTTCTTCAGAAATATCATAAAATACATCCCGTCCAAAATCGAAGAATCTTCCAGGTACACTTTTGAAATCCTTATCACCGCTAATAATGATGCAGTTAGATTTACCTGTAGAAAGAATCCCGAGGCAATCATCAGCCTCTAATCCTGGTCTCAGGTATGCCTTGTAAGCTGTCAATGCCCAATCCTTCACAGCCTTGTAGCAAGTGGGTTTACGCTTACCTGCACGATTATGCTTATAGGTAGGCATGAAGGACTTACGGAAATTAACATCATCCGTGAAGCAAAGAATAAGCTCATACTCCCCGGTGTGCTTGAGTTTCCTTAAGACCTTCTCAGTTAAAGCCTGGATACGACTATCAATTTTAGCCTGGGCTTCTGCAGCATCTGCATGGAGAGTCCAGAGGTCTCCCTCCCAGTTGATCTCAGTTTCTACCGCAGAGCAAGCAGCGAAGAGAATCATGTCTCCATCAAAGAGGAGAGTCAGAGGTGGATTTACTTTGACCTTCTTAATCGCCATTTAACCCCAAGGTCCTTTCCCTAGGTGAGTATGCAGGAATTTAGTTCCCTTCCGTGATACATACCAATGACCTGCAGCAAACCCTATGTGATTCCTGGTAGCCATTTCCGCGATAAGGTATGCATGATAACGACAGAAATCAGCTCCAGGTTTTCTAGGTGTAATAAAGAGTTCCTTAAGGATTCTTAAGTAATTTTCCAAATTGTATTAATCTCTTTTCTCCTCAGTAGTTTGTACTCTCACTACTTGGTCAAAACGCTTAGGAGGTGATACTTTCTTGAGGGTTACGGTCTTAGCATTGATCCTTTCGACCGTACCAACTTTTAGAAAGCGTTCACCTCCAGGACTTGAAATATAAGCAACAGTATCTCCAACAGTTAATTCATTTCCAACAACATCAAACGCCATCTTTAGGAGCCTCCGTACTTATTCCATGCTTATATGAAAGGATCTCTACAATGTCCGCGCCTAGTTCGTCTCTAAGCATAGCTGCTGTATTCACGATTCTTTCCGTCTCAGACATCGAAAGATATTCCTTTAGAACATCCTCAGAGCATTCCTGCTCTACTGTTATTCGAGCTTCTACAATTATCTTAGCTTTCATATTAGAAATCCCCCTTAGATTTATCATATCGAATTCCCTTGAATCTCGGCTCCCTAAGAAGCCCTTTAGAACTTAAACACATGGCATCCACTTGGACAATCTTACCCACGATGATCTCTGTACCGTTCCACCATTTATGGCGCTGTTCATCGGTCATTCCTGAAATATCTATCGTCCGTCCGTCTTTCCATTTACAGACTAAAGTTCCGACTGTGTTCGTATATTTACCTTTTCCTTCTTGAACGTAGAGAACCTCAAGATCAAAGGATACCCCTTGTTTAATCTTGATGATATCCTGATTCCGCTTACCGGGAGCATAGAGACCTTCAGGATTCTTAAGTACTGCTCCCTCGCCACCACCTGAGATGATATCTTCAGCGAAACCTTTAGCACGATCTAATGACTTAACCCAATTATGCTTGATTAAGAAAACAGACCAGTAGGTTCCTTTAGTGCATCCCCTGCGATAGAACTCTAGACGAGCCTTGAGATCCTCATAGCGTTCCTTGTAAGGAGTACGACCTCCATTAATAAACTCGGAGAGCTGCAAGATATCATGACAACCTGCCATTAATTCAGGATGTTGCTCCTTGGTATCCCTTGCCCAACCGCTAACGGTAGACTGAGGAGTACCCATAGGACCACACGCCTCAAAGATAATAAGCTCATTGTTGTCTAGGAGGTCATAGAGAAGACTCTCGATATGCTGCATAGAGGTATAGACTTCCCCAGTTCGAGAGTAGATTGTAACCTTATTGGTCTTATGTGCAACACAATAAACACCGTCAATCTTTTCAGCAATCATCATAGGCCACTGAAGTTTATCTTGCTTGACTTTAGCGAGATCTAAAGCAAGTTGTACGAGTTTGTTCTTAGGTCTTCCTGAGAGTTCCAAGAGGTTAATCATCGCTGTGATACCTCCCGCTTCTGAAACGATAAAGCACAACGTGCCTCAAAGACAATGTGACGGAATGCCTCACGGTCTCCCTTAAGGGTCCTAAAGGGAATCCCATTGTCTAGCAAGAGCTTCCGAGTAGCTACATCAATCTCAATAGCTTCCTCGGCTGTCTGATTGCGACCTTTAGGATTATACGGCTTGGTTCTCTCAAGGAAGAAATTGAGATTCGTGTAGGTATCAAACTCAGCTAGGAGAGCCTTTTGGAGTTCTGGAGAAGCACCATAGAGGCATCCTAAGATAACCGGGGAATCGGTGACAATGATGTCTACTTCATCCCTGAGGACTTCCTGGCGATGTGACTGTATCCCGCTTAGATACAATTGGTTTCCGAAGGACTTTGCATTGCCAGCCCATACTTCATCCTTAGCGAATTCTCGGGAGAGTTCTACTTCTAGACCTTCCCATTTTAAAGCTGCAAAGACTTCACAGCTAATAGTTGATTTTCCTGAACCGGGACCAGCGAAGAGATTAATTACAAGAGGTTTCTTCTTGCTCATTGTAGACCACCTGTACGGACGAGCTTCTCAAAATGTCTTCGCATTCTTCTTGAGGGAAACTTAGGGAGATCTATGAGGTCCGCGCAATGGACACAAATAAGTTTTCCAAAGGAGCTACGGAGCTGACTTCCTTCTTTACCGCATTGTCCGCAAGGTAGAAAAGAGCCTCGTAAAGGCTTAACCTTTTTGTTTAATAAAGTTCTTGGCTCATTCATATAGAACATATCACTTGATGTTGTTATCATTGTTACCTTCCTCCTCAAATTATCTTAGTAATCTTGTCTTATCTGCGTATTACGACCTAGCACATAATCAGGCCGTCTCTGATCAGGTTGAGGGCAAATAGCAAGAATCCTCCATCCTTGGTCAATCTTACTTTGAAGCCTCTCTGTACAACAATCTTCTTCCCATGTCACCTCATTAATTGCCAAGAGGCCAAAACCGGGAACATGTACATCACACTTATGATTAAATAGATGAGTTTGAGCTTTCTGAACTTCGTCAATACGCTCCATGAAGCTTTGCATATCAGCCAACCATTTAGTGAGAAAGTGATAATGTGCTGGTTCTGATAATTGCCTGATATCAAGCTTTGCCAATGGTACTTTCTCAAAAATAGGCCCAATATCAGCCCTAAAAATATCCCAAGAACGAGAAGCTATTTTATATCGCCCTTGTTCGTCTGGCTCATCTTCTAATCGAAACTTAGGACCTAAGTAAGATGTTAAGAAAGCGCCCTCTTCTTTTGTAAATCTAGCATCATAAGAAAACGTAAATTCAAAAAACATTGGTGTCATTATCCTCTCTCCTTAAATGCTCCTTAATGGCATTCAGCCCAATTCTTACCGATCTTACCATCAGTATCCAGCTGCACACGGAACCCAAAGAACTCTTGAGTCCTCCTCATGGCTTCCTGAGCAGTCTCTACGACAACCTTAGCGATTTCTTCAGATCTACAAGCAGCTTGAAATTCATCATGAACCCAAGCGCAAATACAGAAATCTCCGTCCCAACCATGGGCAAGACCTTTTTCTTCCACGAGTATTCTCTCGGTTTCCACAAGCCACTTCTTACAAATCAATGCCCCGGCACTCTGAAGAAGCGTATTAAGAGCAGCGTGAAGATATCTAACATGGAGTTGTCTTCCGTCAAGACCTTTGAGCCATTTCTTTCGCCACTTACGGACTCGACCTCTATACATCTCCGCGACTAAGGCAGTCTCTATGGCTTTCTTGAGGTTTGCTATAGCAGGATTCTTAGAAAGGAATGCAGCCTTGAGGCGCTTACCTACAAGCTTGTCTCCTTTAACGATCTTCCCAATCTTCGCATCTCCAGCACCATAGAGCCATGCATAAATGAAGGTCTTTGCATTATCACGTGTAGGCAATCCAGCAGCCTCTTGATTAAGAGTGTGAACGTCCCCGAAGACTACAGCCTCCGCATAATAACCGCTATCATACGGATATAAAAAATGAGCCAAGCATCTAAGCTCTAGCCCGCTTGCATCTACACCTGCTTGATACCATCCCTCAGGAACCGTGAAGAGTTCCCTACAGTCATACCCATACTTTCCTTCAGAACCCTTAAGAGGTTGTTTGTCTCCTCCAAATTGAACCTTGGGGACCTGCGCGATATTAGGACTCGAATGGGTAGCCCTGCCAGTAACAGCACCATTAGGATTGACACTACCATGTATATTGCCATCCTCTTTAACATTTTTTAGCCAACCTTGCTTTCCATCTACAAGCTGTCCTATACGTTTCGTGACAGTAAAATACTCCTCAAAGAGTACAGCTAACTGCTGCAGTTCCTCAGGAGCCTCAGGATCTTCCTTAATGAAATTGAAAGTGGTCTCATCAATCTTCAGAGGTAATCCCATTCGGAGAATCGCATACATCAATTCTTCCTCAGAACTACACTGTTGCTTTAGTTCATCACTTACGTTATATAAGTCAGGCTCCTCAGGACGATACTTGTAGTGTTTCGTGATGATATACTCCAGCATCTGCCGGGAGTTCGGATTAAACTTCTTAAACCTTTTGACTGCCTGACCTGCAACATAGCCCATCTTCTTGTTATCCCTTTTAGGAATGAAGTCTTTATCAGGGATAGGTGGAGCTGCATCCATTAGGACTGCTTTAAGTTCCTCAAGGCGCACCCTGAGAACTTCCTCAAGAACAAGAGCCTTAGCAGTATCAAAAGGAAAGCCATTCCGTTGCTGTTGACACATAAGCCATTGAATTTCATGTTCAAGTCTAATGGCAATCTCTGAATACTTCTTAGAGAAGATCCTCCCTGCTAAGTGTTCAGTCACAACAACATCCTGAAAGTTATACTCAAGCATCTCCTCAGTGAATATAGCCCACATGTCCTCGTCCTCTTCTGTATGGAGAGCAAAGTCCCCCTTAAGGACTCCTAAACGATGTCCCCAAGCTCTCAATGAGTGTGACCCATAGAGTTTCCCAGGAAGTTTCCCGGAACGTAAAAGGGGAGCATCAAGATCCTTAATGTTACTATAGATTAACCTAGAGAGAACTAAGGTGTCATAAACGAGGTGGCACTGTTCACGAAGAACCTTGAAGAATTCAGGATAAACCTTGTGCATGGCCTCGGTATCATAGTTGATGATGTTATGACCGCAAATAGGTTCGCCGTAATTAAGTGCTTTTTGAATCCTTTTAAGAGCCTCAGGAACTTCATCAGGTCTGTACTTGGTTTTAATCCCTGCTTTAAATCTCTCAATCAGTTCCTCAGGAGGTAAGCTATAGAGTTCCTCAGGAGTAACATTGACCTTGGAGATTGTTACACAGTGGATCTTTGTGATTGTCTCAAGGAGACCATTGGCCTCCAAGTCAAATAGTAGCAATGATCTACCAGCTTACTCCCTAGTTTACTTTGTAGCTATACTCCTCAGCGACTGCCTTACATAGCTCCGCTTCAGTTTCCAAACGGGATTTCTCAAGGACGATGTAGGCCAGTCTTTCATGCCGAGCTGCTGCTTGATGTTCTGCTATTTGCTGCATTGTTGTGAAATACTTTCTACGCGCCCGGAAGCGTAACTTAATGAGATTGTAGCGTTGTCTGCTCATACCAAGGGATAAGTTCCGCATTGCTTTCCATATTGCATCTTGGACAGAGTTGGTCACTTTAAAAGCTGCATTTTCAATTTTGATGGTCGCTTTACGAGTAACGTCAATAACATTCTGAACACCTTCGGTAATGAGAGCTGCTCCGTTTTCAATTGTCTTGAGACTCTCTACGCTAAAAATCATTTTCATTAGTTGATTCACCCTTTCTCACTTTTAAAGTATTTAATTCAAGTTGTAGGTCTTCCTTAGATCCGTTGTTATAAACAAAAGCATGACACTGTGGAATTAACGCCTGAATTTCTCTTTCTGCAGTATGAGACATTTCCTCAATGCTAATCTTTTTGTCACGTTCAATCAGGCGATCCTTGCGGATACTCTCGAACGCACACACAGCTACTGGAATGAAGCCTCTTCGCAGACAAGCGTCAAACTCATCTTGTCTTCGGCAATCCGTGATAACATACTTTTGATCTTCCTTAAGATTATCCAAGATAGGACGCATCCAAATATCATTTTTATGAAGTCTGCAATATGTTCCCAGCTCTTGCAAGAGGAGACGATCTTTAGGACCCACCTTAGGTAAGTCTTTAAACTCCTTGAGTCTTCTCATGAGATCCTCAGGCTTCTTATCCTTAAACAGAGGCTTGAGAGCATAATAGGCCATTCCTATATATCCCTTACGAATCCACTTAACAAGATCCTTAATGAGATCCCCGAAGGCTTCCCTTTGGTGATCCTTGAGAAGTTCCGCGACTGTATCCTTACCTGCTCCCATTTCACCTATCAAAAGGATTCTCTCGGGGAGAAGTGTAGCGTGCTCCTTAGGTTTATAAAGTTCTAAATCTTCCACATAATGTGAAGGCGCTGATTTTCTTTTGGGAATACAAACACGCCTCCTGACACTTATTGACGATCTACATCTCTCATCAAACGTACAGGTCGAGCAGAAGGAATACTGCGGAGGTAAGTTATTCATCCTTAAGATCCTCCTTAGGAGCCTCAGGATCATCCGCAATTAACATTGAGGCGCTCTTGCCCACAATCTCAGATTTTTCCACCTCAGGAACCCTTGCGATATAGACCCCGTTGGAGTCAAACAATAATTTAGTCATGACCTACGGCCTCCTTGGAGATTGCTAAAGTTAACTTACGGATTTTCAGAAGGTTAGCCTTAATGGAGGCTTTACGAGGCCAACGCTTCGTCCACGTGAAACAGCTCCACCATGATTTTCCTGTTAGGGATGCAGAGGCTCTAGCAGTTTCCTTCGCTTGATTGAACTCTTCCCAAAGCTTTTGTTCCTCTTCAATTTCTATGAGTAGGAACTTAATTACATCGAGTTTGATAGGCACTTCTCTTCCTCCCTTATAGTTAGAATTGAGATTCTTCTCCAGGTACTTCTTCGGACTTCCCTAAGAATAAATCCACATCGTCAATAAGCTCTAACCTCCCGGTTTCCTCATTGAAATATAGACATCCAGCTAGTCCTGTCTTACCTGTGAATCTACATTTTAATAATCTGAGGTTGAACAAGTTTTTCTCTCGGTCATCCTCTATTTGCTGATTGCGCTCACCTGCAATGATTGTCCAAGGGATTTGCTTGAGAGTTCCTGATCCTCTGAGATCATCCAGAGAAATAGGAGCGCCTTCTTCAAATGACTTCTTGGAGCCTTCAGTTTTCTTAAGGTGAGCTATTACACCAATTCCGCAGCCTGTCTCTTGTATCAGAGAGGCAAGATTAGTCATCAAAACATCAATGTCTTTGCGCTCATTGTTGGATTCAAGGCCACTGATAGCAATAGAGATATGATCTATAAATACAAAATCACATCCCTCAGCAGTCACCATATAGCGAATTCGATTCAATAAGCTCTCACCATCAACAGACCCGAAATGGTCATAAAAAACAAACTGCCCTGTCCCTAAGGTCTCCTCAAATAATTTCTTACGTTGCTCCTCTGAGATATCATCCCAGTGAAGGTGTAAGCGTTTATTACCGTGGAGGCTCATTAGAGCAATGGCAGTTTCTGCATTTTGTTCCTCAAGGAAGACCATTCCGATCTTCATAGGAGGATTCATCTTCACGCCTAACCAGTAGGCCAACTCCCGGAACACAGTGGATTTACCTATACCAGTACCGGCAGTCAATAACATCATTTCATTTTTTCGGATACCTCGGGTTAAGGTTTGTAACGGAATTCCAGGCCAAGGCCAAGGAACCTCATGAGTCTTCTGTCGGAATGTATTAAGGGAATCCCAAAGATCCGCACCGTTGACAATACCACCAGGTGTGTACTTCTTAGCATCCCAAATGGCCTTGATTATGTCTTGACTTCGGTTCGCCAAGAGGCATTCGTTAGGGTCCTTAAGAGGTAACCTTGCATGATACAGCTTACCGGGACTTAAAAGACCTTCTACTGAAAGCCTTGCGTCTTCCCCAGGACCATCCATGTCAAACATTGTGATGACCTGTTCAAAATTCTCAAGCCAATCCAATTGAGCCTTAAAGGTTTCCTTAGCAGACCCTGATCCTAACGGAATAGAGACCACAGGCCACTTGTTATCTTGTACTTGAGATACAGTTAGACAGTCAATCTCTCCTTCTGTAATGACAACTTTCTTACCACCATTAAAGAGATGTTGTCCGTAGAATCTGCCTTTAGGGTTCTTCCCGAGGACAAAGAAGTCTTTATTCTTACCCCGGATCTTTTGACCAATTAACTCCCCTGAGTCATCTTTATAACATGCGACTTGAAGCTTCTTCCCGGCTCTTACTGTGGTGTAGTAGCTGTATTTCTCACAGGTTATCACCCCAATTCCTCGGGCAGGTAAAGGTCCGAGCTGTAGGAGGTCCTGTGTTACTGGATCGTTGTTTTTTGCCATTCGGTTTCCTCGCTTATTAGACAGAGTCTCCTCACCGTTAGTGTGGGTTTTACACGAAAAACAGTAAGTGTGTCCATCAGAATACAAGCAAAGAGCATCACTGCTCTGACAACTCGGACACGGAAGATGTCTCTCAATTATCTCAGAATCATTCACACAGGATTCCTCCTGCTTCTCCCTAGACTTTCACGGTTTGAACCCCAGGAAATTTTGCTTTAAGCTCCTTAAGGATTTCCTTGAGTGTCTTCTTTTGTGCGTCTGTGATTGTGTTATTGTCTTTAGCATCAAGGAGTATATAAACCGTAGACTCATTGCGAGGGTACAACCTCCCGGCTACTGCTTGCAATGGTCTTCCAGTTTCTAAAACTCCCGAGGCTTGAACAAGGAAGTGAAAAGGGACATCTAATTCCCCTTTCCTTCTTGCCTCTCTCCATAAGGTTTCCAAGGGTTTTCCCGAGGTGGCCTCATGAAGGAGGCAAATAGTATCTGTTACTTTTCTTTCAATGAACACTTAACTCTTATTGCTCTCCTTTCTTCTTTGCTATGAGTCCCTTGGTATTCTTCTTGGATTCCTTCAGCCAAGCCTCGGGGACAAACTTATGAGCGAACAGAAAACCGTACTTCGTACACCATGCTCCATAAGTGGTCTTGCTTCCCTTGTAGATTGTCTGTTTAGGATTGCTAAAGATGAACCTAATGTCAAGCTGAGGATACTGCTCTTTTATTAGAAGATGCTTCTTACGATCCTCAGGCTCAAACAGCCCTTTTGCCTCAATGATGATACCGTTTGGCAGTATAAGATCTGGCGTGTATACATGATCGGAGGCGGGAATCACATAGGGTATTTTGTATTGCTCAAATATAATAGGAACGCCTTGCTCTTGAAGCTTCTTAGCAATGCTCTCCTCTAGACCAGAGCGGTAGACACTAGGATTGTGCTGTGTCCACCCTCCACGCCTGTTAAAGGTTCTTTGTGCCATTTAGAAATCGTCCGAAGGTTCTCCCGAAGAATCATCGTTTGCTTCATCATTAAAGGTTTCATCGAATTCAGTTTCCGCTTCAGGGTCTACATCGAAACCAAAGGATTCCGCAGAGACAGCCCCAGGAGCGTACTGAACAAGATTTTTAACTTTAACAGCCAAAAGGTATAGATTCAGACCATAATTCGTCCCGCTGACAAACTTAGGACCAATCTCATAGCTCACGTGAGCTGTAGAGCCGTTTCCAAGATTGACCTCAATGTGTTTTCCAGCGCCATCAAATACAGGGATAACCTTTTCCCATTTCTCGCCTGTCTTCTTGTTTTCTCCAATAGCTTTAGTGGAGAATTTGAAGAGGGTATCTCCATCTGCATTGGTCTTAGTCCCAAAGTTAGGCTTAGAGCCTTTAGCAGGTTTGACACCTTTGAAACATGGAGAGTATTTCTTCAGTTCATTGTAAATAGCCTCATGTTTCTTAAGGAGTTCCTCGGTTTGCTCTAAAGGCAGCTTAAGCATAATGCTCTTTCTGCCTGTAGGTTGACCATTATAAAGCTCTTCAGATCTCAGGTGTGCCCAAAAGACCTCACCTGAAGGTGTTACAAATTTGTCGTTACTCAAATTAATCTCCTTCCATATGCTTAAATTACTTCGGGGATACTACCACACATGTTGCGATGACATCACCTTTCCGCAGGAAGAACCCATCAAGCCCAATATTATCAATAGCGAGTTCTACGGACTGCTTCAAAGGTTTTGCTGTCTGATTCAATACGAAGGTAGTCACAAGTCGAATCGGACTTTTTAACATGCGGTCTGCCAGTGTGAATAGTGCAGCGCCTCCCACAGGGATCTCAATGCTTTGTTTAGTTTTAATAAATTTAGCTTGAGGTTCTAATCGGTTAGGAGCCACAAGGACATCTACAGGAGCCTTAATGACTAACGTAGTGAATACTTCTTTTGGTGCTACAGGAGCCTCTTCGGATACAACTTCAATTACTTGCTCAGGTTGAGATTCCTCAGATTCTTCTGTAGGAATTTCTTCGGATACACCTTCAGAACTACTAATAGCAGCAACCTCCTCTACAGGTGTCAATTCTTCAACTTTCTTTTTACCTGCCACTTTCTCACCTCCTTTCAAATTGAAATAAGAAAGACCCACCTGTTTAAAGGTGAGCCTGTCTTCTCATATCGTGGCACAATCAAATTAATATTGTTCTTCCGTGAGGTGTCCCATCGTATGGAGCCACTACTCCCATACATTCTAATTCATCCATAAGCTTCGCTGCGGGAGTATATCCTATGATGAACTTCCTCTGTAAATAAGCTATTTTGATTCTTGAATTAGGATCATCTTCCTTTAAACGCTTGACATACTCTAGAGCCTTCTGAATCATTTCTCTTTGTTCCATTTACTTCATTCCTCCTTTTATTTAAGCAAACATATATGGACTCTCTAGAATGACCTCAAGATCTAATTTACCCCTCTTAGGGATTGCCGGGAGTTCAGTCTCAGGATCAATAAAGGGTTCCATATCCCTAGCAAAGTTCTCAAGGACGTTGTTCTCTGTGTACATCCTAAGGAATGTCTCACGAACTGTCTCATACATCTGTTGAGCCTGTGCCACTGGAGAACCATAACTATCATGAATCATCGCAAAATGTTGAATACCCTTCTTTGCTGCTTCGATGATAGTTAGTTGTAAATGTGCCGCATCAAGAGAGTGGATAAAGTTTGGCGCTATACCGTTAACTTGGGAATGCTTGTCTATATTCCCACTTGGTTTTGCTGTATATAATCTACGGAAACCACCCCCAAAGCGCAGTCTAAAGACCTCTGTATCACTTTCCATGTATGCTTGCTGTATTGGAAGTCCCATAGGAGTAAACCATGTTACCACACTTCCCTCTTTACAAACTAACCTTGCCATCTTCTGCAGCCATGCCATTCCTTGGACTGCCTTCACTACAACCTCTTGGATTATGGTCCAGATTAATTTCGCTAAGTACCCTGCAGCTTGATCACCTTTGATGAACATGTCACCCTTCTTATCATCCTTAGCTTTCTTAATGACATCCTTGAGGATTTGCTGCTTGAATCCATATTCTTTACTACCGTAAGCGAAAGTCATTACACATCTCTTAGTTACCTTCCGATTAACCCCATACATTAACCATTGTTGAGCTAGAGACTTGGTTCCTAGTTTTAAGTAGGATTCACCTTCTTGAGTTTCCTTCTGTTCATCTAAAGTACCCTTCTTAGCATCAATATGTAAGACCTCAGTTACTTTCTCAGCTACAACTCTATAGATATCATTTGGTTTAGTATCAGGTACTAAATTTACTGCTCCTCCTCCTACAGGATCTCTCAGGATTGCTGAAAAGTGCTGAAGGCCCGAGCATGTACCATCGAAGGCCACGGCGATCCCGGTTTTGAATCCTTCAGGAGTGCCCTTGGCTGCTTCCCAAGCTTTCCATTTTGTCCACTCAAAGCAGAATCCAAGGAACTGAATAGAGCAGTCATCAAGGTTTGCCCACCATGTAAAGCCTAAGGGATCTGCAGCACTCTTGAGTATTTGCTCCTCGTGCTCTCTTACCCATTGCTTACGTTCTTCAAAAGATACCTTATCAATACCAGCTAAGTTTGCACCGTGGACCATTAACCACTCAATATCGACCATTGATGTACACTCAGGAGGATTGGCAAAGAGTAACAGCCCTTTGTTGATGTCATCCCCTTGAGGGCTAAAAGCAGGGATAGGATAAACTCTACCTCTGAAATCCATGTTGTAAGGGAAGTAGATTTGTGAATATTCGGAGAATTCTTCTGCTATTTTAAGATGGGACAGCGCCCGGAGTGCCTTAGTAGTCCTTTTGTGATCTTCAATATAGCGTTGTGCAAGTGCTTTCTTATGGTTCTTGAGGTCTTCCTCTGTGTATTCTCCCATTAACTCAGGGAGCAGAGGTATAGGTGTTTGGCGCGCGATTCCTGCGAAGTCTCCTCCTCGGGCGATAATCTCTTTAACGACCTCAAGGACTTCCTTATTAATCTTCCAAGGTGTCTCTTGGCATCTATTGACTGCCTCCCTGACTTCCTTGAGATCTAACTGGCTGATTTTCGCCAGGTATTCTCGGTTATAGATGTTAATTGATCCTTGACCCTTCAGAGCTTCTGCCCTCAATAGAGGTTGTCTTCCTCTTAGATCCCCATAATAACCACCCTCAAAAACGGTTGTCCAAGGTGCAGGAGGAATGATGGTAGGACATGTCCTATACGCTCGCATAATAGCTCTCGCTTCATTATCTTGCCAAGCCTCTATTAGCCATTGTGTCGCGTGTATTTCTGCAATTGCATCACCTTTAGCACCTACACCATGCTTTAGCTCAAAATACCCACTGCCCTCAATCGTAAGTTCAATTAGTTTTGCTCCGAGAGCAGCCCTGGAGGTTGTATCCCAAGAGTACCCTTGAAAGTTCTCCTGTTGCATTGCGTGTTTCATAAAGTGAGTCTTGTAATGTCTATCTTTACGTTTCTTTACACTGTCTATCATTCGACCTGCTGTGGCCTCATCAAGGTCTTTCAGGAATGCATCAGCCACAGCCTCCTCTTGGATTTCCTTGCCTACTGCATTACTCAAGGCGCTTATTGTAATATGGTTGAAATCAGAGACTGAGCGAATTGCACTATTTAGTAAGGCACTGAATGGAATGAAAGTCAGCATGTCTATTAGTTTATTTCTATCTTCACTATAGATGTCCACAAGATCTCTGACAATATACGTATATGAAGCCTTTTGACCTGCCTTAGGCGCTGTCAGCTTATCCACTAATAAGGTGATATTGCCTCGCACTGTTTCAAATTGGCGATTAAGCAGTTTTTGACCTAAGGATAAGCTTGAGGCTGCTCCTTCCTTCTTCCGAAATTCATAGAGCGCCTGGAGTCTTGCTGAGGCTCCGTTTTTATATTCTGTTTCCTTTGTTAGCTGTTGCTCATAGAGATTCCCATAGATATCCTTCAGTAAGTCATTAGTCATTTCTCATCTCTCCCTATAATTTTGTGAGTCTTAAGAACAGAGATGAGGAGACCTTTAGAACAATTTCCAAAGCTGTCTCCTCATATCGTGGCACAATCAATTTGTTAAACTGATTTTAGGCAATAAAAAACCAGCCCTTTACGGACTGGCTTGTAAAAGGAAATTATTGGAAAACATATTAAGTTAATACATTCCGAATTTACCCAACTTTAAACGCTCCTTTGTTCGCTAACCTTCACCTCCGCAATCGAACATATGTTCCCTACATCTTATTATACAGTAAGAATTTGGGCATATCTTGTCATAACGTGTTGAATCTTATTATCAATAGGAATATTGTTGTTTATAGCGCTTTAGATCCCTTAAGACCTCTTCACGCTTCCTATAGTGTGAATCCCGGATCTTTAAGGACTTCTCAGGTCTTCCCTCAGGTCTCCTCGATCTGGCTTCCCAATATAGTCCTTTGTAAGTGTGATAGCTAATCTTGTGGTCAAGGCATTGTAGATAGTCCTCAGGATACTTCTGGATGTCCTTTTGGGCATACTTCTCCTCTAAGACCTTCATGTTTTCTCGGTATCTGTTGGCAAGTCTTAAGTACTCGTTCATGGACACTGCCAATAACCTCCTTAGTGCTTATTTAGTTTTCAAGGTTCTTCTTGAGTGCGCACTAAGGGAACCACACAGGCCACAAGGAGGACTAGAAACTCTAGCATTATCTCATGACCTGGACTGCTTACCTTAGGTGCTTTAAGTTTACAGCGCTTTTGAGTGCTTAACCACGAAGACATTCTGCGTGGTAACTTACCTCTAGATGTGATATAATAGATGATTTAGTTCAATATACACAGGCATCCTTAAGAGTTACCACGGAGTAATCTTTGGAAATCCTTAACGGTTCCTTTGAAGGATATTAGACCTTTACGCATTGTAATACTCCTCCTTTGTGTATTCCTCATAGCATCCACTACGCTTACGGCAGGTCTGAACCACTTGCCTGCTGGTACAAACTCGCCCCAGTTCACGACCTTTATGATCAAATACAACATAAACCTTGCGCGGTTTCTTAGTCACCTTAAGACCTCCTAGTATAATTTATGTCAAGCCCTCGGTTCTGAAGTAAATTTTAATCTCAACAAATTATTCATTTAATCTTGGCTTCCTCTAGATCCCTATAGGATGGTGAAGTGCAGTGTCCTCGGGCTGATAGTCCCTTAGATAAATGGCTTTTATTTATGGAATCTACCTGTATACAAATAAAGACCATCCTCCTGCCGTGTCCAAACGCCAAACCACTTGTCAGCCTCTTGCGTGATTATCACACCACGCTGTAAATCAACTGAATACACCTTGTAATGCTCCAATAAGTAAGACTCTGTCAAGCTAATGATCATAAATATGCATCCTCCTTCAGCCTGTCTCATCAGTTCCGGGAGGCTATCCCTCGGAAGACCTCCAGAGCCGTAAGAAGGATCTAGAGGTTTCGACTTATACACTACAAGTCCTTGCTACAATAGCAGCAGATACGTTCTTTTGAAGATAGCGAATACGTTTCTGAGCTTCTTTCTTGATTATGCTTACATTCTGAGGTGTATCTGGTAAGGATTCTGAAAGGAATACTGTTTCTGCCTCCCGGAGTGTAGCTGCTGTAGGGAGTCCTTCATACACTGCAATTTCATAATAGGTGTCATTCTCATCGCCCAACCACACAAGTACACATATTGTAAAGTTCTCCATTTTCTTAGTGGCTTCAATAATTACTTTCTTAAGTTGTGTATTGGTCACCTTAAGACCCTCCTTAGATTTACTATAGAACATCCATTCGTTTCACTCAAAAGCTGACTTAGGTTAACTCGACTCTCGACCTAGCTTAATTCGACACTTAGCGGTTACCTGGAGACCATCCTCGGATAACTAAGACCTCTAGATTAGGATTGATGGTCTTTAAGGTTTCCTTGAGATCCTCTGTGTAGCTGCTGCCATAACCTGTGTAATGGAAGTGGAATGCTGGATAGTTGTCATTGCGTTTCCAATAGGTTTGACTTGGGAGGAGTTCTTGAGATTTACCTCCATCGCTTATTAGGTAACTATCAGAAGGCCATAAGACCTCTAGACCTTCACCGCTATCTAGATAAACACTGAAGCGAGATTCTTTGGAAGTATTTAGTGGTAATATGTAGGCTCTTAGGGCAGCCTTGAGTTGTTCCTGTTGTGTGCCTCTACGCATGTTAGTTGTCCTCCTTTATTGTTTGTGGTCTTTCGTTCCCACATGTTACCCTTAATGTATCATATGTTCCCACATGTGTCAACAAATAATTCATGTGCTTAAGAAATAAATTTCAGTTGCCTTCTGTTCCCTCGTGTGGTATATTGTTGACACATAGAAATTACAAGGATGGTGTATTGATGGAAAGCAAGATCAAAGAGGCAGAAATCAAAATTAGACTTCCTAAGGATACTAAAGCGGAATTCCAAAGAATAGCCGAGCAGAAAGCAATAAATCCCTCAGCATGGTTAAGACAACAGATTGACCACTTTATTAAAGAGCATCAAGAAGCTTAATAAACGCAAAAAAAAAAGACCTCCTCAAGAGAACCTTACGGAACTCTCAAGGAGGTCTTTACTGTTTCTATATGTAATTATCAGATTGCTTCTCATATCGTGGCACAGTCAATTACTTATAATGCCCATTTAAAATCTTGCTTCGCTAACTCTCGTGCTTGTTCTTTAGTTAACTCTAGATATTTATAAAGGGTATTCGTATATTCTTCAGGTAGATCCTTTCCGTATATATTCTGAGCTATTATCATTGCCACTCCTTCAGGCTTTCCTTCTTGTTGTAGCGCGTAATAAAGTGTGAGAATCTTTAAGACATCCTTTTGATACTCTTGCTGTTTACCTATAGTCCTCTGAAACAAGTAATTAAATGTGAAATACACACAAGTCAAAGCGATGATCTGAAGGAGCAGTAAGGAATAATCTATAGAAACCGTCCTGCCTATCCCTATGAATCCATAGAATGTACTCCCTGCATATCCTTTGTACGGAACATAGGCACACATGAGAGCCAAGAGGCACACATAAGGCATCATTAAGCGCTTCATAAGTTACATTCCTCCAGTGTTATTCTTAGGATGATCTTCGGGTAACCTTAGGACTAGATCCTAAGACCAGCTCGTAAATAAACACAGATATACTTCACAAAGAGAATTAAAGTGTCAAGGGAAATTACTTGACAGACTGCATAAGAAATGACAGATATCCTCAAGATCCACCTAATAACACCTTCAACTTCCCATAAGATAACATTATCGGAACTTAAGAATGCAGCATTTGCGCGCCTTCGCAGGTTCTCATGGTCTCTCAAGGTCACAATATAGGTAAAATGTACGCGATCTGAGGACATTCCCAAGGATGTCAAGGAGATTTACTTGACAGGGCCTATGGGGGAATCAGGGATTTGAATTAAGCGAAGCGTAGGGCCACGAAAATTTTTGTAATATTTACCTTTGGATATACCTTAGCATACCCTACTATCTCTGTCAATATTATGTATAAGTGCGGTAGTGGTTATCTGTAGTCCATTCTGAACACTCCCCATGGAACATTTAATCCCATCCAACGGGTACCAAAGCCTGTACCCCAGTTATAGTCCTTCCAGACTACATTCCATTCCCCAATCGGAGTAGGTGTTTCACTTTTGCCTACCGCGATACGATAGGTCTTATAGAGTTGGGCATCATTATAAACCTCGAGATTACGTTTAGCAACATTGATAACAATGTTAAGGGCTCCAGCTGGCCTGGTAGTAGGCTGATTATCGATTGCTGCCAACTCTCGCTCGTCCATATATTCAAAACCAATAAGGCCAAAAAACAAACTCATGATTACGAATATCGCAACACTAAACAGAATCCGGCCGCGTTTTAGCGTGACTGATAGTAAATTGATCACCTAACTCCCTCCGTTCAATAAATCATAAGAAATTATATGAACGAAAGAAGAAAGGTATTTCTAATTTATTTGTCTTTTAATAATATAGCGGTGATGAATGCCGTTAACGGAATGGCACAGATTAAACCAATACTACCGGTCAATGCCCGGGCAATCTCAGTAACAATGAGATTGAGATTAAGGATCTTCATCATTGACACTTGCTGCTGTGAAACAATGAGCAGCATGAGGGGCAGTGAACTTCCCGCATAAGCAAGAATCAAAGTATTAGACATCGTGCCCATAATATCTCTGCCAACATTCATCCCGGTTACAAACAGTTCTTTAAACGTACTGTTAGGGCGAACAGCTTTTACCTCATATAAGGCCGAAGCAATCGAGATGGTAACATCCATAACAGCACCTAATGCACCTAACACCATACCGGCAAATAAGACCCCTTGGAAATCAATATTGGATAATACTGAAGCCTTTAACAGCATTGCTTCTTCAGAATCAAGTCCGGTCAAATGCATCATCTTTATAGCTAAAATTGATAAAACTCCCGCAACACTGACACCGCCGACTGTACCCATAATGGCGGCAAAGCTTTTACAGTTCCAGCCGCTGATTGTCACCTGAGTAAATGTTGCAATGACTGCACTGACTAATAAGGTTAACACAGTTAAATTAAGCTGAGATGAAAGTACCTGACCAATGAAAAACTTGAAAATGATGAGCGTTGATACAGCGATAACAATGACCGATTTTATTCCTACTATACCGCCAAATACTACTAAAGCGGCAACGAAAAGCCCTAATAACACATAGACATAGTCAAAGCGATCAAAATCACTAACATGATATGTAGTCTTACCTAAATCATTGGTAACCGCCACAATGATCTTATCCCCAGGATTCACTTTAATTTCGTAGGGTGATCGGCCTGTTGAATAATTAAACGACTCAACAATTTTATCTTTTTCTGGTCCTGAGGTTATTTTTATTGTAACCAGCTCTCCTTGAGCCATAAAGTATTGTTTTTGCATCGTCGGGTCCAAAGATCCAACGGCAAGCACAATACCTTTTTCGTATTGTACCGACTGGTTTTTATTGTCACCTGTCGCGGCTGCAACCACTCCTGAAATCATTACTAGCACCAAAAATACAAGCAAAAATTTTTTAAGCAAATTATCTACCTCCTACGTACAGCTATTATTCTACAAATCCTGCAGCATTTCCTTGTTGACAACTTAATAGGTGCCAAATCCTGTCTGATAGGAAAGAAAAAAGCTGTATCACTAAGGCATTGCCCAGGGATACAGCTTACAAGATAATTTTAGTTTAGCACATAGACTTTCGTAGGCTGAATACCATAGTCTAAAGCTTGTTGACGGTCATCAAAGGCTAAATCGATTCGATTGCCTTTAATTGCACTTCCTTGATCTTCGGCAATCGCCTCACCATAACCTTCAATCCACAGTCTAGACCCCATAGGAATAACACTTGGATCAACAGCAGCAACGCCTTTGCGAACCGTGCCTCCCATGTATGTGAGATTGTTCCATTTACCATTATCACGCACGCCTGGCCCATAGGCAGTAGCCGTCATATTTAAAACACGGCTATAATTTTGTGGAGCTCCTGTCAAGGTGTTATTGTCAACACTGGATTGCGGAGCAATCACATTTCCTTTAAACAACATTGAAAGAGCATTGATCTCTTTTTGATAAGGAGTAAGGGTTTTTGTTATATTTTGATCTACACGCTGACGGATAACGGTTTGAGCAACTTTACCCAAATCATCAGTTGTGGCAACATTAACTAGGTTATCAGACTGAACTCTTGCCAGAGCTGCTTTGGTTAAAGACCCCAGAATAGCCTTATTATTACCCTGTTCAAGATCGGTTTTAATTTTGATCAAATCCTGGATCGGCAAAGCACTGGCATTTTGGGCAATAGCTTCCGCGACTTTGTCCTCAAGTAACGCGGCATGCGCTTGCGGGATGAGGGGTGAAAACAGATTGATAACCACAGCAGTCATTGTGATCGCTGCAAACTTTCTCATTTATATCGCTCCTTCCACAAAGCTCATATCCCATTGTACCACAAAGTTTACATAATGTGTTGCGGTAATTTTTTGCAGATGAGCCGTGAAAGGGCACATAAGTACATTAATCCTTATTTTGCTAGCCGGAACAAAGTCTCAGTTAGTACCTCTACCCCGCGTTGAATATCTTCCGGACTGGCATATTCGTCTGGATTATGACTAATACCTGCTCGACAAGGAATAACAATCATCCCCGCTTTTGCAATACGAGCCATATTCATAGCATCATGGCCAGCCCCACTATTCATTCGCTGATATTGAATACCTTGTTGTCGGCAAATATCACTAATGAGATTAATAATATCTGCATCCATTTGTGCTGGTCGTTCTGATGATAGCATTTCTATCGATACACCTGTATTTTGACGTTCAGTGATTTCACTAATCGCATCCTTGATTTCTTGAACACATTCGACAATACTTTGATGATCAACACCGCGAATATCGACCCACATTTCGACTAATCCAGGAATTACATTCATGGCTCCAGGATACACCTTCATAGAGCCAACCGTACCTACAATGCCACGTTCAGATTGTTCCAAGGCAATTTCATTAACTGCCAAGATAATCATCGCTGCACTGACAAGAGCATCTTGGCGTTCTTCCATTGGAGTTGTTCCGGAATGAGCAGCTACCCCTTCTACAACAATTTTGCATCTGGCCGGTGCCGCGATGGCTTCGATGATACCAATGTTCTTACCCTCTTTTTCTAACCCTGTTCCCTGCTCGATATGTAATTCAATAAAAGCCTTAACGTCCTGTTTGCCGCGTGTCGCCTTAATAATATTTTGAATATCTAACCCTTGATCCTTGAGCAACTGGGTAAGTGCCAATCCATCCTGATCTTTCAACTTAGCCAGAGCATGCGCGTTGGTTACTCCCGCCATGACCCGACTCCCAATTGTTGCTACCCCAAATCGGCTGGATTCTTCTCCAGCGAAAACAATTAACTCCAATGGGTGAGTAAGCGGTCCACGAACTGCCAACGCCTTTAGAGCTGCAATGCCTCCTACTATGCCAACAATCCCGTCGAACTTTCCACCCTCTGGAACCGTATCTAAGTGAGAACCTGTGATTACTGCCGGTGCTTGAGGCTGTGTTCCCTCAATACGACCAATAATATTGCCAATTTCGTCCGTGCGTACGCTCATCCCATTTTCGCGCATCAGGTTAATGACATACTCCCGAGCAGCGTAATCGGCTGGACTAAAAGCCAATCTGGTGATTCCTCTTTTATCTTTGCCAAATTGAGCAATTTGCTCAATTTCATTCATTATCCAAGTTTTTTCCATGGTGAACGCTCCTCTCCAAAGCAAATCAGTACACTATATTTTCAGTATAAACTAAAAAACTCAATAATTCCAGATATATGCAAAAAATTGAAACAGTTCATACCGTCAGATAAAACCGGAGACGTCCTAAATGCAATAATAAAGAACGCCTGGGCTACCCCAGGCGTTCTTTATTATTGCAGAATTTCTTCTTTTACTTGCTCGAATCCAATACGGTCAATCATCATTCCTAACCGCTCGTAATTACGCGCATTTTCTTTATAATAACCGACAATCTTTTTCACGATCGGCATAACATCTTGTTGCGGTACATTTTGTAATAAGATATTCCCTAAGCGCGGCTTGACACCAGCATTGCCGCCAATCATAATTGTATAACCTTTGGGAGTGCCCATAATCCCTAAATCCTTAACGGCGGGCTCCGTACAGGAGTTAGGACAGCCGCAAACAGCCATTTTAAACTTGGAAGGCAGTGCCATACCATGATAAACCTTGTCCAGTTCAAGCCCTAAAGTCACCGAATCTTGCTGAGCTCTTTTACAAAAAGCAGTAGCAGGACATATCCGGATACTTCTTACACATAATCCTACTGCACTTCCCTTATTCATATCTAATTCCTGCCAGATAGAGTCAAGCTGGTCTTCTTGAATCCCTACAATAGCAATACGCTGAGCAGAAGTAAGTTTTAATGCTTTAGCACCATATTTGTCGGCCACATCAGCTATCTTGCGCAATACATTAGTATCAAAAATAATACCGCCAGGTATATGGGGAGCAATCGCATATGATTCCTTATCCCGTTGTAAGATAGCACCTTTATCTAATAAATCTCGTTTAACGTCCATACACAGCTTCCTCCCAATATCATAAATGTTTTGCCCAGTACTTAATATTGGACAAAATTGTTCAATATTCCTGCAATAATTTATACTACAACAGAAAAGTCATTGTTAACAAATACTTCGCTTCTCTATTTCTAGGAAGCGGCTTGTCTCAAGGACTAATAACAAAAAAAGCGCCAGCTGACGCTTTTTAAAAAAGTCACAATTGGATTAATAATCGATTTGCTATGAAATCAGTGCATATTATCCTGCTTAAAGAAGAACAGAATCTATGTTTTAGTCATCTTTCCTAAATATAAAGGTCCTTTTACATACATCACATTCAATACTTTCTCCATTTACCGCTTTGTGCATTGGAATGCTAATGATGCTTTCGCAAAAAGGACAGATTACTTTAATCGGTTTCTGAATTTGACATTGTGACCGTGAATCTTTCTCAGTCAAGTAAACCACCCCCAACATACTCTCTTTATATAGTATGCGGGTTATATAGCTTTGGAAGTTGTTTAGTATTTCATTGGTCTAATGACTTCTTTCCCGTAATGAACAACTAGATATTCCAAGATATTATCACTGGCTGTCAATACTCTGTCACCATCAACCAAAACTGGCACTAGATATTGGCCGGTAAGCTTAAAAACTTCGTGACGGTTATGCTTAATTGAATCAACATTAATACAATAATAAGATAGTTGCAATTCGGCGAGTTTCTCTCTAACCACACGACATTCCATACAAAATTCGTTATTATATAAGGTTAGCTTAGATTCCAATTTGCACACCACCTAATGCATTATGTATTCCGACTGTTCCTTAAGCCCACCCCTCCAGCATTTCTCGCAATTTAACAACATGAGTTTGCTCTTCAGATTTCAAACCAGCAAAAATCCGCTTTGCATCCTCGAATTTAGCTTTATTGGCTAATTCATCATAAAATAAGATGGAGTCTTTTTCTGCCTGGATAGCCATCCTTAGAATAGCATCTATTGAAGTAAGTTCATCAAGCTTTGCTGGAATTGCGCTCTGTTTAGGGAAAATATGCTCTTCTGCCAACACTGTTAAGTATCTTGATGTTTCAGGATCAAAGGCATACTCAGCACTTACAGCCTTCTTATCTGCATTAATTTTATTAAAGATTTTAACAAACTTTTCCTGATGATGGATTTCCTCATTCTTTAGCAGAAGAAAAGTTTCTTTGTGTTCATCTTTTTGGGCTTTCTCATAAGCTTGTTGATAAAACAACTGACCACGTGCTTCAATTTCAATCGCAATACGCAGACCTTCTAAATCACTAAAGATTCTTTCCTCCATAATGGATCCTCCTTAATAATGACTATTTTTTTATTAAATTCGTCATTATTTTTTCAAATCCTTTTATCTAAATAGTAACCGCAAAAGAAAGTTAGTCTTTTAAATATACTATATTATAGAAATGTTTTTTTATGAAATTTTTTTGAACTCGCAACGACATAATTATTATGTTATGTTACTAAACGAGAATTTAATGATTTAAGACTGACAAACAAATACCCGATAACATGATTGAAGTCAATTTTCGAGGAGGCTGTATTTATGGAAAAACGTACCGGGATAACAAAATTACGCGGAAAACCATTAACACTACTTGGTAAAGAAATCAAAATAAACGATGAGGCACCTAATTTTACGGTATTACAGCCAGATTTAACAGCACTATCGCTTGCTGATACCAAAGGTAAAGTTCGGGTTATTAGTGTCGTACCTTCAATAGATACACCTGTTTGTGATATTCAAACCAGTCGTTTTAATCACGAAGCGGCTCAATTTACAGACATGGTAATACTATCAATTAGTGTAGATCTGCCCTTTGCCCTACAAAAATATTGTGCCGCTAAAGATATTACGAACGTTAAAACTTTATCCGACCATAAAGATTTAGATTTTGGCCTAAAATATGGCTTTGTTATCGAAGAACTGCGCCTGCTAGCACGGGGAGCCCTTGTTATTGACCGCAATGACATTGTTCAATATGTTGAATATGTAGCTAACATTGAAGATCAGCCAAATTATGATAAAATTTTAGAAATTGCAAAGAAGCTTTTGTAAAATACAAGTGATAAAACAAAACACCCGCTAGACGGGTGTTTTAAATTTATTAGATACCTAAACTTTACTGCAAGATAAACAAGAGTCTGGCTTTTCAAGCCAGACTCTTAATCTTACATATTATACATTAAATAATAGATCACCATAAGTTGGCATTGGCCATACATCTTTTTCTACGAGAGTTTCAAGTGTATCAGCAACACCTCTTAGAGTGCCCATTTTTTCGAATACATCAAACCTGAACAAGGAAGCTTGTTCAAAAGTATCTCCATGAGCATTTGAAGCTTTTTCTACAGCTGCTTCAAGAACAGCAGTATTTTTCTTTAAAGCAGCAGCTAAGGATGATACCTCAGTTAATAACTCAGTTTGAGCAGTAACGTCAACTTCGATGCCTGTAGCTTTGATTTCATTGATTGAAGTAGCCAAGTTGGTAGCAAAATTAATAACAGCAGGAAGAATTTCTCGCTTAGCCATCTCGATCATTGTTAAAGCTTCGATGTTAATAGTCTTGATATAGTTCTCAAGTTCTATTTCATAACGTGATTCCATCTCGACTCTGCTTAATACACCATGTTTTTCCATAACTGCTAAGTTTTTCTCAGCTACTAAAGCTTTGATTGCTTCTACAGTAGTCTTGATGTTTGGAAGGCCTCTCTTTTCAGCTTCAGCGACCCATTCATCTGAGTATCCGTTTCCGTTGAAGACTACTTTCTTATGCTTAGTTGCAATTTCAGTAAGAATTGCATTTACTTCAGTATTGACATCAGCAGCTTTTTCCAAGCGAGTAGCAATTTCATCTAGTGCTTCAGCTACGATTGTATTTGTGATGTAGTTTGGTGCAGCAATGGATGCAGAAGAAGGAACCATTCTAAATTCAAACTTATTACCAGTAAATGCAAAAGGAGAAGTTCTGTTTCTGTCAGTTGCATCTTTAGGCAAAGCAGGAAGCGTATTAACACCGATTTCCATTAGACCGCCAGTTTTAGAGCTTGTTGCTCCGCCTTTTTCGATCTGTTCAAGGATATCTTGCAACTGTTCACCAAGGAATATTGAAATGATAGCTGGAGGAGCCTCATTAGCACCAAGTCTATGATCATTTCCTGGGTTTGCAGCTGATACTCTTAATAAATCTGCGTATTCGTCGACAGCTTTGATAACCGCAGATAAGAATACGAGGAATTGCTGATTGTCATGTGGAGTATGACCTGGTTCTAATAGATTCACTCCATCATCTGTTCCCATCGACCAGTTATTGTGTTTACCTGATCCATTAATACCAGCAAATGGTTTCTCATGCAATAAGCATACAAGATCATGTCTTAATGCAACTTTCTTCATTAATTCCATAGTAAGCTGGTTATGATCTGTTGCAATATTGGTAGTAGTGAA
>BIFV01000020.1 GCA_003990955.1 Sporomusaceae bacterium FL31 | reverse complement strand
GAAGAATGTATCGAGCAAGCCAAACTTCGCCGGATATATATTGATAACATTAAAGAACAATTAAAGGTTAATCTTGAATGCATTGAAATAGCTCCATGCCCCAATTCTAATTAGGCGGCCGCGGATATGATACCAGCTTACTCAGAGAGTAAAGGGTGGTACTGCTTATTTTTATTAACAGCCGGCCACTTTCTCAGTGATTTCTATGCGAACTTTTTGCCTGCACTATTGCCTGTAGTCATTACCAAGCTTGGCTTATCGCTAACGCTGAGCGGACTGCTGGTTATGGTTTTTGCTATTACATCAAGTATGCTTCAACCAATTTGTGGTTATTTTGTTGATAAAAGTGGTTATACTTGGCTGTTACTGACCACTTTACCAATCAGCGCTCTCTTTATTTGCTTTAGCAGCCTATCAACAAGTACAGCTATGTTATTTAGTGCTGTCGCTTTTTCCGGGATAGCCACATCACTATTTCATCCACTTGGTTCCAGTCTTGTTGGTAAAACTACCAGTATCAATCACAAAAGTGTTGCCATGTCGCTATTTATTGGCGGCGGTAATTTAGGCTATGCCCTGGCACCTGCCATTATTATTTACTTCTTAGTCCATTACGGCTTAGACTACTTGCCTTTATTGATTATTCCAAGCATTATTCTTACAATAGCTTTTTATACAAGCGGTTTACAGCGAATTCATTTAGCTGTAAACCATCACGTAGTTCGTGAAGACCAGCCTTGGTACAGATCTAAAAGTATCCTCAAACTGAATGCTGTCATGGCACTAAGATCCTGGCCACAAGTTGCTATCCCAACATTTTTGCCTGTCATGCTGACGAGCCAAGGTCACCCGCCAATTCTTGCAGGCCAAATGCTGACCGTTTTTTTGCTGGGTGGCGCACTTGGTGGGTTAATGGGTGGTTATTGCGGTGATAAAATAGGTTATAAAAAATGCATCTTAGTTTCGCTGCTATTCTGCCTGTTTCCAACTTATCTCTTTTTAGCCAATCCTAGCATAAACTGGATTACCTGGTCTATGCTGGCACTTTGTGGCGCAGCATTACAAAGCATGGTTCCTTCCTCCATCATTTGGGCTCAGGCAATCCTACCGAAAAATGCTGCTATGGCTTCCGGGATGATGCTTGGATTGACTTTTGGATTAGGCGGTGTTGGCACAGCAATAACTGGAGCCTTGGCAGATTATATCGGTTTAGAATCTGCCTTATTATGGACAATAGCGCCTTTAGTTCTTGCAATTCCACTAGCTGTAAGTATCCCGTCCACTCAAACAATGAAAGTAACTTCAATAAAATGAAACGCCACAAGCTTAGCTTGTGGCGTTTACTGCTATTTAGGTTCAAAGGTTTGACAGTCAGTATCCTGATTTAGGGAAGCATTGGCACCCACTACATCAATTCTCGCGGCATCACATAAATTGTTATGGTGCCAATGTTTACACTTGCTAACAAAACATTCAACCGTTGGGGTAACTTGGGTTCCATTTAAAAAAGCTGCCGATACCATGCCACCAACGTTGGAGTTGTGAAGGGCACCTACCATATCACCTACTGTTTTTCTGGGATGGAACGCCTTACATAGAGTCTCGGCAGATGTTGAAGATTGACTGGATGTCTCGTCATTATAAATACTAATCTGAGCAGCCATGCATTGATCACCAGGCATATAATGAGTACATTGATCAACAGTACATTTAACCAACGGATTAGCGCTTGCCATAATAATCACCTCTAATTTTTTTTTAGTTTTTGCAGTTGCGCTATCTTCTATCCATTAAATATTTACCATTTCTAAATTAATGCGCACATCATGATGACACTCAGGGCAATACAATAAATGAGTACAAAAGCGATCTGACGATTCAAGCAACTCATGATCCATATAGGGGCTATAAGGACCAAAATAATCTTCAAGTGCTCCACCGTCAATCATAGTTTGGCCACAGATTGGACAATTTTTGTCAACCGTTTGCAAAGCATTACATAATGGGCATATTTTATCTACTTTTTCCACCTCAAATCAGTTCAAGCACTACTAAATATGCAGGAGCATATCATATAACAGAATGGCTTTACTATTGGGGGTTGGTAATGTGCTTACTTTTCATAACATTCTTGATATGGCCAGCATCGGTTTAGGATTTACTATTTTCATTATCGCGTGGTTTAATACGACGCAAAGCAACAACAATAAATTCAAAGTTGCAGGTGTTGCTATATTATTTGCAACTCTACTTGACTTAATACACTTAATGTCCAATACGCAAATGTTAAAGTCTGACGCCATATTCAACACTTTCTCACTGTTCGTTTTAGCCAGATTAATCTGGTCCTGTGCTCTGCTATACGCTGTTTACCTTCCCGCCAAGCTTAATGGTTGTAAAAACACGTCACTTTTTTATACGCTCCTTATTATTATGGGAATATTGGTCATTAATATCGCCTTTAGCTCAGACACTTGGCCTCACTTCCTCAGCAGCGGTTCAAATAATTCATTGATCACGATATTGCTCACGGCTGTTGTGCCCGATATTGCTGCCTTATACATTCTGCGACGACACTATGCCAATTATATTACAGCAAATCGCCTCCAGATAGCGCTATTGTTTGATATCCTGACCGACGTGGGCTACTCCATTAATACAATGGCACCCTTTGATCTTGAGTTTTCCATTCACATTTTCAAGCTTCTTGCCTCGTTTTATATGCTCCAAGCTGTCTTTAGATTGGTTGTGAAATATCCCTATGAACAATTGGTCAACTTAAAAGAACGCCTCGAAGACTTAGTGGCTCGAAATGCTTTACTTTATAAAGAATCGGAAAAGCAGCGTAACTTAGTTGAAAATGCTCTTGCTAAGATCGGCGCAATTATTTCGTCACAATTGGATTTGCGCGATACCCTGGGCTCTATTGCCGATATGGTTGCTGACATGATGAATTCAAGTCAAAGCGTAATTGCTTTAATTACTAATGATCAAACTCAATTACAAGTTGTTGCAACTTATGGTATTAATACACCTCCATCATTGCTGCCTTTACAGCAAAGCCTGGGCGGTCAGGTGATTGAAAAAAACAAAGCCCTCTATCTTAACGACTTGTCTGCTCAACCTAATGTTTTTCGGCCTCAGTTAATTTTCTCTAATATCCGTTCCATTATTGCCGCTCCCTTAATTAATGATGGGCAAATCATTGGTGTTATCGAGGTATACTCCAGTGAAACCGCCGCTTACGATCAGCACAATGCCTTGTTTTTAACAGCCCTTGGTCACCACGCCGGAGCGGCAATTGCCAGTGCTATGTTATACGAAGAAACCAAACTTCGCCTTGAAGAAGAGAAATTTTTATCGGAGATCGCGCAAGCAGCAGTCTCCTCCATCGATACTGATACAATTATTGAGCAATCCACTGCCCATACACTAAAGGCGTTAAACGGGGATATCGGTATCGGCTTACTCTCAGGCGATACCCGTGACTTTTTCCGGATTACTGCAGTCATCAACTTTGCCTGCAAACTTGATGATGTGGCTTTAAATGATTATCCCCAGCTGGCTGTCCTGGTGAATGGCTTGAAACCTGTAACAGCTTCTGCCGAAGTATTTAAACCTATTACTCAGTCTTGTGACAAAATCGATATCCGGCATCTTATGGTTTTACCCTTAGCTGTCGATCAGCGTTTACTAGGCTTCATCCTCATCGGTTGGCAGCGCTCTATTACTCCAGAACGCTTAAAAAGGATATCCTTCGCCAAAATAATGGCGCAGCAGATTGCACTTGGCCTTGAAAAAGCGCATCTCTATAATCAAGTAAAATCAATGGCTTTATCCGATGGGCTGACAGGGTTAGCCAATCGCCGCAACTTTGATATGTTCTTAAAGACCGAACTTCGGAGAGCAGCATCACTGAAGCGTCCTTTAAGTCTGATCATGCTTGACCTTGATAAATTTAAAAATTACAACGACACCTATGGTCATTTGGTTGGTGATAAGCTATTAGCGCAAATTGGTCAAATCCTGCATAATAATGTTCGCAACATTGATCTACCTGCCCGTTATGGCGGTGAAGAATTTAGTATTATCCTGCCAGAATGCAGCAGTGCTGAAGCAACGGTAGTCGCCGAAAAGCTTCGTTTAACAATTGAACAAAGCCATTTTCCTGACAATGTCGGAACATTTACCGCCAAAATTACAGCCAGCCTTGGAATCGCGACCTATGATCCTGCACTAACCCTTTGTCCACCTGATACTGAAAAGATCATTTCAGTTGCCGATAAATCCTTATATCAGGCTAAGCAACAAGGGCGCAACCGTGTCATAAATGCCAGTATTTTAGAATAAAAAACAGCAGTAGCCTCGCTACTGCTGTTTTCTTATTCTAAAGCTATTAACTTAATTCTCATGCTGATTAGCTTGCGATCTTCTTAGCATGAAATAGACCGGCAAACCTAATAAAGTAGTACCAATTGCGTAGAGGCTATCCGTGGGTTTTGTAATCATTGTGCTAATAATAATATACAGCGCACCAATAATTGCAATTGCCGGGATTATTGGATATCCTGGGACGCGATACGGCCGCTTGCCGTTTGGATAACGCTGACGAAGAATAAAAACAGCGATAAATGCCGTTATATAAAATGCCCAAATCACAAACATTGCCATATCGGTCAAACTATCAGGATCCCACCAAATCATAAGTAGGATTGCCAGAATCACCTGCAGAAACATCGCATGAACGGGAGTACGAAAAGATGGGTGTATCTGAGCTAAAAATTTTGCTCCCGGCAATTGTCCACGCAATGCCATTGCGTAAGGAACCCTTGCATTGGTTAAAATATAACCATTAAGAGCTCCAAAAATTGAAACCAATATTCCTACATTGATCAACTTGCCGCCAATTTCTCCAAACAATAAATTGGCCGTAGTGCCGGCTGCCAGTTTGCCAAGTTTAACAATCTCACTAGCTGGCAAGACATGCAGCAGGGCAAAATTAATTGAAAGGTAGGCTAGAATAACAATCCCTAAGCCAATCACAATAGCCTGCGGCAGCTGCCTTGACGGGTTCTTCATCTCTCCCGCCACAAAGCTTACGCCGACCCAGCCATCATACGCCCATAAAGTCGCTAAAATAGCCGCTCCCATACCGGCTGATGCAGAGACCCCACTTGTCATCGCCAATATCTGACCATTGCCTTTCCATAAGCCAAACACAGCAATAATGATAATGGGAATAAGTTTCCCGATTGTGGCGGCAGTTTGAATAAAACCGCCATATTTAGCCCCAAGGCAATTAAGTCCGGCCATAAATATTACAGTTGCAATAGCAATCGGCAGCTTAAGTCCTTCAGGTAAATTGAAAAACGGTAATACCAGTGACCCGAAATACAAGCCAAGTGCGCCAATTGTTGCCGGTCCATAAATCACCGTTTGTACCCAGCCGAACAGATAACCCCACAACTGACCATACACTTCAGTTAAATAGACGTATACACCACCGGTCTTAGGAATCTGAGCACCTAACTCAGCCACCGTTAATCCGGCTGCTAAAGCAATCATTCCTCCTAATGCCCATGCAATTAAGCCCATAGTAGAATCTCCAGCAGCAGCAAGTACAATCCCAGGCTTCATAAAAATCCCGGAACCGATTACCATACCAACAACTAAAGCCATAGCAGCTAATAATCCCAAATCTTGTTTGAGATTGCTTTGCTTACTTTCCATAAAAACTCCTCCTTCAGCAGAACATAAGTACAATATCAAATATTATTTAAAAGCGCAATAGGATTTTGCTAAAGATAAAAAGGATAATGGCAATTTAAGTCTACATTTTTAAAGTGAGGTGCCTAATTTGTCTACCCCCAACACACTTGATATTAAACCGCGTATTCTCTTTCATATTGCTAAAGCTGCCTGGGAAGGTAAGTTACTCGAACAACGCGAAGAAATCTGCGAATTAATCCATGAAGAGGTTAAAGACAGTACCAGCCGCCGTTATATTGCTAATCAAATTCGAATCGCCATGGGCTTGCCGCTGCATGACTCCGACAATGTCCTCAATGAATTTGACAATGAAGCACTGATGGGCATGAGCAATGAATCAGTAATTATCGCCGATCCAACCGCCTGCCAATTATGTGCTGAAGGTGCCAGGGCCTGCGAAGCTGCTTGTCCTTTTCATGCGATCAGTCATGACCTTTCAGGTAAACTAAGTATCAATTATGATAAATGTATGGGTGAAGGACATTGTGTTAACGCCTGTTCTTTTGGAGCGTTATCGGAAAAATCGCAGTTTGTCCCGCTTATCAACTTGCTTCGCCAGCATGCTCAGCCCGTTTATGCCTCAGTTGCACCAGCATTCACCGGACAATTCGGTTCTGATGTAACCCCAGGCAAACTGCGCTCAGCATTAATAAGCCTTGGCTTTACTGATATGGTCGAAACAGCATTATACGCCGATTTAGTAACCATGAAAGAAGCTTTCGAGTTTAATGAACATGTGAAAACCGAGCAAGATTTTTTACTTACCAGTTGTTGCTGCCCAATCTGGATCAAACTCATTGAAAACAAGTTTCCTGAACTAATTGAACATATTTCTCCATCAGTATCCCCGATGATTGCTTCAGCAAGGGTTATTAAGGCCATCAATCCTGAAGCCAAAGTCGTATTTATTGGGCCGTGTGTAGCAAAAAAGGCGGAAGCGATGCTTCCTGATTTGCAAGGCGCGGTCGACTTTGTTTTAACATTTCAAGAACTAAAAACTATCTTTGAAGCCGCTCAAGTTGACCCAATTGGCCAACCAGATCAAGAAAACTCCCAGGCTTCTCTCAGCGGAAGAATCTATGCCCATACTGGCGGAGTCAGTGCAGCCGTTGATAAGACATTAAGCAAGCTCCTTCCCAATCGGGCACAAAATCTTCGCCCACTCTGCGTTGACGGTATTCCTGATTGTCAACAAACATTAGCTAAGATTAAGGAAGGAAAAATTGAAGCAAACTTTATTGAAGGCATGGCTTGTAAAGGTGGCTGCGTAGGCGGACCTGGACGAATAATTAGTCCCACTGAAGGGAAACACTATGTTGTAGAATACGGACAGGCATCTCAAGCTCAAACGCCTGTGGAAAATCCACAAGTTTATGCTTTACTTAATCGCTTAAGTCAAGGAGAGCATAATCCCAATCTTACCGGTGAGAGTCCCATAGCCAAACTGCTTGCCCGAAACCTTAAATAAACAGAATTTCTCCATAAAGTATACATGTTAAAATAATCACAATAGTGCCGGACACAGATTGACAAAAGTGGGAGAAATAACTATAATAAAACTGTTCAATAAAACCGATATTGGAATCCGTAAATTCGCAATTCACTGAAATTCACTGAATTGCATATTTTTAGGTTCAAAAGTCGGTAATTCATTAATCTAAATTGATCTACATAAAACTAGGAGGAGATTACTTAATGGCCAAGAATCCAGTTAAAATTATGGAAACAGTGCTTCGCGACGGTCATCAGTCTTTGGCTGCCACTCGCATGCGTATCACTGATATGGTCCCTCAGTTGCAAGCTCTTGATGACGTTGGCTACTGGGCACTAGAAGCTTGGGGTGGCGCGACTTTTGACAGCTGTCTCCGCTTCTTAAACGAAGACCCTTGGGAGCGTCTCAAATTCCTGAAGAAAACTCTTAAAACTCCAATTTCCATGTTACTTAGAGGCCAGAATATCCTTGGCTACAACCACTATGCTGACGATGTTGTTGAAGCATTTGTTAAGAAAATGGTTGAGCATGGTATCGGCGTTATCCGCGTATTCGATGCCCTGAATGATGTTCGTAACCTTGAAGTTGCTATCAAAGCTGGTCTTGAAGCCGGCGCTCATGTACAAGGTGTTTGCGTTTATACAATTAGCCCATTCCACACCAAGGAAAGCTATTTGAAACTTGCGCATGATCTTGAAGACAGAGGCGTTCACTCCATTTGTATTAAAGATATGTCCGGCTTATTAGCTCCATATGTAGCATATGATTTAGTTAAAGCTATGAAAGCTGAAATCAAAGTTCCTATTCAATTACATACTCACTATACCAGCGGTTTTGGTTCAATGACTTACTTAAAAGCTGTTGAAGCAGGCGTTGATGTAATTGACTGCGCATTGTCACCATTTGCGCTTGGTACTTCTCAACCTTGTACCGAAACTATGATTGCTGCTCTTGAGGGTACTGAACGCGACACTGGTCTGGACCGTAAAAAACTCAAACCAATTGCAATTCATTTCGGTAATGTTAAGAAAAGCCTTGCTGATGACTTCAAACTTAAAACTTACTTTGATGTTGACACTAACGTGCTTGACTTCCAAATTCCAGGCGGTATGCTTTCTAATCTGTACAACCAGCTTAAAGAGCAAGGCATGGAAGATAAATATCAAGAACTTCTTGAAGAAATGCCACGGGTTCGTGCTGACCTTGGATACCCTCCATTGGTTACACCTACCAGCCAGATTGTTGGTTCAATGGCTACTTTCAATGTTATGCTTGGCGAACGTTATAAAATCGTTCCTCGCGAAGTTAAAGATTTGGCTCGCGGTAAATATGGCCGTACTCCACTGCCTGTTGCTGCAGAAGTTCGCGAAAAAATCATTGGCAGCGATCCAATCATCGAGCACCGTCCAGCTGATGATATTGCTCCACAACTTGAATCCCTTAAAGCACAACTGGCTGAAAAAGGCTATCCAAATGCATCCATTGAAGATGTATTGTCCTACGCTGTATTCCCAGATGTGGCTTTGGAATTCTTCAAAAACAATCGTTAATTTAAAACAAACACCCATACCACATGGTATGGGTGTTTGTTTTTACTCACACAAACAAAGTGGCGCGATACATTCGCGCCACTTTTATCCTTTATAAAAGCAGGACTTCCCAATAAATTCTTTTAAGATAGAATTGGTTGGAATATCATCATCAGCAATAATAGGTTCAAAATAAGATAAGAAATTAAGCAATCGTCTAGCCTCAGAATATTCGGGCTCTGCAGCAGTTACTTGCTCCAGCAACGGTTCAGCATATTGTTTCAAAACTGCCAACTCATAGATAAGCGCCGAATTAAACATGATATCGGCTTCCTCCTGAAAAGGAAAAATATTCCGTTCTTCTCCCCTGCGGACCGATGGCCATATTTTAAGTGACTTAATTGCATCGTGCCCTCGAAATTGACTATCTCTCACAATCCGTCTAATAAGACGGGTGTCAGTAGTCGGAATTCTATTATGATTGTCGATAGACAATTGAGTCAGCGCACTAATATAGATTTTTACTTTATGATCACGTGATACTGCACGAGTCAAGCGTTCATTCAGGCCATGGATACCTTCAATAATGAGCGGCTGTTCCTTATCAAGCTTGATTTTATGCCCGCGATATTCCCGCTGTCCGTTTAAAAAATTGTAATAGGGTATTTCTACTTCTTCACCATTAAGCAACTTAGTCAAATGTTCATTAAATAGCTCGAGATCGATAGCTTCGATAGCTTCAAAATCATAATCGCCTTTTTCATCCCGAGGCGTGTGCTCCCGGTCAACAAAATAATCATCAAGAGAAATAGGTACAGGACGAACACCATTCACTTTCAATTGTACGCCAAGACGCTGGGCGAATGTTGTCTTACCTGAAGAAGACGGTCCTGCTACCAAAATGACTCTCACTTCGCTGCGATGTTCAGACACAAAGTCGGCGATTTGAGCAATTTTCTTTTCATGCAGGGCTTCTGCTACCCTAATGATATCCACATATTCATTATTCTGAACATATTGATTCATGGTGCCAACATAACCACAACCTAAAATAGCTCCCCACCGTTCAGCTTCAGCAAATATTTCAGCAAGTTTTGCCTGCTCAACATATTCAGGAATCTGCTCTGGCCGCTCTTTATCCGGAAACCGCAATATTAAACCAGGTTTATAGTATTTTAACTCAAATAACTTAAGATAACCGGCACTGGGTACCATTGTCCCATACAAATAATCGTACACTTTTCCACAAAAGTATAATGTAACATGATCACGTTTTAATTGCCGAAGTAAGTTTACTTTCTCAGTGTGTCCGACCTGCTCGAATAAAGCAATGGCCTCAGACACTGGAAGAACTTTCTTAACAATTGACCGATTCTCAGCAATAATTTGCCTCATTCGTTCTTCGATCTGAGTAATATCCTCTATAGTAAGATCGCGGCCTAAATACAGCTCGCAATATAACCCCTTACTCAGTGAATGCTCGACAGTAACATTCCCATGCGGAAAAATTTCTTCAATTGCGGTAATCATAATGAAGGTTAGTGACCGCTGATAAACTTTTATTCCATCCTCTGTATGTAAATCAAAGAATTCAATCATACAGTCATCTTCCAGGGTAGCTTGCAAGTCTTTGATATTATTATCGACTTTTGCCGCAACAATTGCTGAGGCATATAATTCTTGCATTTCATTTGCAACCTCTAATAAGGATATGCCTTGGCGATAATGTCGCTTTTCCCCATTTACAAACTGTACTGCAATCTTGTTTTCCATCTGGAATACCTCCATTGCCTTTAGAATAGTTTTGCGCAACACATAGAAGTATTATATGAACTGAAAATATGTATTTAGACCAACGCAAAACTATCCAGCCACTTGCGCTCATTCAATTTAGAAAAAAACAATAACAATGAATTGATACGTAATAGCACTCACCAGCGCCGTACTAGGAATTGTTAATACCCAAGCCATCAGCATTTGTTGGGCAACACCCCAGCGAACAGCATTCACACGTTTCGCTGTACCAACACCCATAATAGAACCTGATACAACATGTGTTGTGCTGACAGGCAAGTGAAGTAAAGTAGCACCAAATATGATGATCGCAGAATTAAGGTCTGCAGCAAAACCACTGATTGGTTCAAGCTTAAAGATTTTCCCGCCCATGGTTTTTATAATCCGCCAGCCCCCTGCGGCTGTACCCAACCCCATCGCCGTTGCAGCTGACATCTTAACCCATACAGGAACTTCTAATGTTGACAAATATCCGCTGCTCACTAATGCCAGAGTAATAATCCCCATAGCTTTTTGAGCATCATTCGATCCATGTGAAAAAGACATCATCGCAGCAGATAAAACTTGCATTCGCTTAAATTTCGAATTAATGTTCGATGGTGCCATTTTACTAAAAATCCAAAATAATGCAATCATGATAATTAAGCCTGTTATCATTGCAATAACAGGTGAAACAATCAATGATAAGACAATTTTTATAATACCTTCAATTTTTAGCCCATCGAATCCTTTTGAAACTAAAACGGCTCCCACTACGCCGCCAACTAAAGCATGTGATGAGCTGCTTGGAATTCCTAACCACCAGGTGAGCAAATTCCAGGCAATCGCACCTACTAAGGCAGCAATAATGACTTGCTGATTGACCATTTGAGCTGATTTTACCAAATCACCGCCAATTGTTTTTGCAACCCCAGTACTATACATAGCCCCGAGAAAGTTTAGACCAGCGGCCATCCACACCGCAACTCGGGGAGTTAAGGCGCGTGTTGATACAGATGTTGCTATTGCATTTGCGGTATCATGAAACCCATTAATATAATCAAAGCCTAACGCTAAAATAACAACCCCAACAATTAAAAAATCAGGCATATTTCATTACCACACCCCGTAATAAGTCTGCTATATCTTCACAGTGATCCAACGTATCTTCCAGATACTCTAGTACTTCTTTCCATTTGATTATTTCAATGGGGTCAGGACATGAAGTAAATAAATTAGCAACCTCTTGCCGGTATATCCGGTCGCCTTCGCTCTCTAATACTGTAATTTTACGTGTATGATCGAGAATTTTATGCTGGTTGCCTCTAATATTTTTCAGCAAATCGAAAGCTTTAACAAGTTCTTCTGTACAGTCTACAAGTAGCCTGGTCAGTTCAATGGCTCCTGGACTTGGCTGCCCTGTACGATATAACAACATTCTTTCTACTGTCCCTTGCAGGTAATCGACACCATCATCTAAAAGTGTTGCCATCGAATAGATGTCTTCCCGATCAAGAGGAGTAATAAATGTCTGATTGAGCTTGTCAATAATTGCATCATTCACATCATCTGCCGCATGCTCAAGGTTGGACATTTGGGTCATTTTTTCTTCGATTTTGGTATAATCGTCCAATACTTCCTTGAGAACATAGGCGCCGTCTCGCAGTAGACGTGCACTTTCGGCAAATAGCTTGAAGAATTGATCTTCCTTTGGTTTTAGACTAAACATACCTTACCCTCCAAATAACCTTTTGATCTTAAGTTAACGTTTTTTGCATACAGAATTACTATATCATCAATACTTAAATAATACAATAACTATAAAAAAGCGAGAAAGAATGATCTTTTTCGTCATTCTTCCCCCTTTTTTCTAATGCCGTAATAGCATTTTTAGAAATCGATAACCAATAATCGGAAAAGCAGCTCGCTTAATTGCATAGCGCATTCCCCACATAAAGATAAACACAATGCTGATAATATGAAGCAACCAAAATCCTGCCCCAGGAAATTCAAATGTTGTGCCCTCAATGAAATTTTTACGTCGGCAGCCCATCTATAATCAGCCTCCTTCCAGAATTATTATTTCCAGGAGTAAGCCGCCTTAATGATGGATAATAATTGCAAAAAATTAAAAAGACTTGGCTTGCGCCGAATCTGTTGCAGCGAAGCAAGTCTTTCTAAGTTCATTATATTCTGTTCAGTATCTAAGCTTACAGATCAACAGCCGAAATTGCTTTTAATACTTTTTCCGCCATACCTGTTATTTTAGTTGATGGTACCGCACATACAGCAATCCGCACACCTTTTGCAAGTGGCACTGCGTAAATTAAATCATCATGCAGTTTATCACAAACCGCATCTGGGTTATTGGCTGGAATTGTCAAGAAAAAGCCAGCTCGATAAGGAAGCATAGTTAAGCCAGAAGATTGAGCTTCACGCATAAAAATATCAGCCCGGTTTCGAATAAGCTGGTAAAAGGCACTACGCTCCTGTTCAACTTGTGTCAAAATGCTTTTATCATGATAAATAGTAGACAATAAACTCATAGCGCCACGATTAATATTCGACCAAGTTGCTCTGCTAGTAAATTGATTGATATTAACAAACTCGCGAATGACATCTTTATTAGAAGAAACCCCAATCATAGCACCTGTCCGCTGACCATACATGGTATAACCTTTTGACATACTAAAAGCCAAAACAGTCAATATATTTGCAGGTAGACCACCAAATTTTTTCAGAAAAGTTCTACAGGCATTTTTTTCGCCAGCAAAATCAAGATAGGCAATATCGACTAGTAATACAATTCGTTTATCAGGATTCTTAGCATGTTCTTTGCAAACACCGATCACTTGATCCCATTCTTCATCAGTCAAACTGTATCCAGTTGGATTGTGAGCAGGAGCATTCAAAATGACAATTAAGTTATTTTGCTTCTCTAATACACTGCTAACTTTAGCTGCAAATGCTGCCGTGTTAAAGCTTTGTTTGTCATCAAACAAAGTGAAGGTATCTAAATTGCGTAAAGCTTCCTCACAGAGCACTTGATAAGGCCCCCAGTACCAATCTGAGGTAATAATAGTATCGCCAACTTCTGAATAATTCCAGATTGTATGATGAAGCACTCCGGTGCCACCGGCCGTTGCAACAGCCTCAATGTAGGCATCTGGTTTGCTGTCTGCGAAAGTTAAATTTACCGCTGACTCTAAATAGTTAGGCAGACCGGCAATTGGTGCATAGTTAATAATTTCATTAATCGGTATATTTCGCAGTACTTTTTCCACTGTTGGAATACAGGCCAGGACTTCCTGTTCATCCATAAAAGCACCAATTGTCGCATTTACAACTTTGTCCTTACCATATTTTGCAGTTGCTTGTGCAGCAGCACCGCTTGCGCCAAAAATTTTATCGGTAGCAAATTTGCCCCGAGCATGTGATGCAGCAAGACTAAAAGTCATGCTTTTCCCCCCTTTATATAGTTAACCGCTCCAAAATGCGATTAAAGTCCACCACTGGGTGATATGGACACAATATATTAATATTTGTTATAAACTTCTAATCTCCTGCCGCAAACTAAAGTATACACAATTTTTATAGGAAAATAACGAAATCACTCACTACTGTTTAATTTCATGAATTTTAGGTTGTATATTGAATATGCTATTGTCGTTCATTTCCCGGGAAATGGACAACAATAGCATTGGTTTTTTATGGATACATTTTATGTAATAAACGAGGAAACGGTATTGTCTCCCTTACATGATCCAAGCCACATAACCAGGCGACAGTACGTTCAATTCCAAGACCAAATCCCGCATGAGGCACAGAGCCATATCTACGCAAATCTAAATACCACTCAAATGCTTCCATTGGCAGTTGATGATCTTTAATTCGCTGTTCAAGTAACTCCAGATTATCCAGACGCTGCCCTCCACCAATAATTTCGCCATAGCCTTCAGGTGCAAGCAAATCAGCGCCTAACACGACTTTAGGATTATCTGAATCTGGCTTCATATAAAAAGCCTTAATTTCAGTAGGATAGCGGTGCACGAAAACAGGAGCATTAAAGTGGTTGGAAATGATAGTCTCATGGGGAGCACCAAAATCTTCACCCCACGGAAAATCTTCGCCATTTTCCTTTAATATCTCAACAGCTTCAGTATAGCTTATGCGCGGAAAAGGCAGCGTGATGTCTGCCAATTTAGTGATATCCCGCTCTAAGATTGTTAGTTCATTGGAGCATTTCGCCAGAACACGTTGGATAACATAGTATATCATTTCTTCTTGTAATTTAATATTGGCATCCATATCACAATAAGCCATTTCAGCCTCAACCATCCAAAATTCCATCAAATGGCGCCTTGTTTTAGACTTTTCTGCACGGAAAGTTGGTCCAAAACAATAAATTCGACCTAAAGCCATGGCAGTAGCTTCATTGTACAATTGACCACTTTGTGATAAATAGCCCTTCTCACCATGATAATCAAGCTCAAATAAAGTCGTGGTCCCTTCACAAGCAGCCGGCGTAATAATAGGAGCATCAGCTAATACAAAATCACGTTCATAAAAGAAGTCCCGAATTGCATGTTCTATTTCCGAGCGCACCCGCAGTACCGCAACCTGCTTAGGAGCTCTAATCCATAAATGCCGACGCTCAGATAAAAATTCCACACCATGCTCTTTGTTCGTAATAGGGTATTCTTGGGCGATGCTTACGATCTCTAATCCCGTCACTTGCATTTCGTAACCACCGACTGAGCGAGGTTCTTCATGAATAATTCCAGTAAGTTTTATAGCACTTTCTTGGGTTAATTTCTTGGCTTCTGCAAAAATTGTTTCGCCTACGTCTTTTTTTACTGTTACCCCCTGCATCAGCCCACTACCATCACGAACAATTAGGAATGCGATTTTGCCTGATGACCGTACATTATGCAGCCATCCTTCAACAGTTACTTCCTGGTCGATATACTGATTTAAATGTTTAATTAATACATTTTGCATAACCTTCACTCCAATACCCACAATTATTCCCGGTTTTTCTTAGCATAGTTTAACCACAAAATTTATTGCCTATCACGAGTAACACAGTGAAATAGTTAAACATTGCCATTCTCTTTTTATTTCTAAATTCTCGTTCATATTCCTGTTACCAATTGAATTTGGGTCATAGATTTTTATCAAAACTATATAGTTGATAAAAAATTTAAGCAGGCCCTATTGGGCCTGCAAGTGATTCTGACAACCAATTGTTTTATTTACCAGTAAACTTTGATTCTTGAGCCTGGATCATTTTGCGTACCATTTGTCCACCTACACGACCATTGTCAGCTGAAGTCAATGCACCTTTATAGGTGTTTTTGTAATCCTTCAAGCCAATTTCAGCCGCTGTTTCTTCTTTAAGACGATCGAGTGCTTGTTGAGCCCCAGGATTAACAGGTTTTCTGCTTCTTGACATACGCAAAACCTCCGTTTTGTTTTTTTTATGGGTTCTGCTAATAGAATGCCACGATTAAAACAATCAATACCATGAAATAAATGACAAATAAAAGACGGCTCTGTGCAGAGCCGTCTAAAGAGTGTGTGTGCAGTTTTTTATTTAACTAAACTTAGAAATTTACGGAGAATGTTACGTCAGTATGATCTTTGTCATTGCCAGATTGATCTTTAGCAATATCTTGTTTAATGTTCAAAGTAGAATTATCAGTTACTTTATAGTTTGCTTCTACACGAACGCCTTTAGAATCATTGAATTGAGTGTCTGTTGAATAGCCTGATACCGCACCGGAATCAATATTGCGATAAGAAAGGCCGTAATCAAAATCACCTTTTTGAGCAGCATGGCCAACTCTTACTTCTGCGATATAACCATCAGCTTTAGCAGTATTATTTTTAACATATTCAACATTTAGCACTGCGTTTTCCATGATTTTAGTGTCAAAGTTTACGCCATAGTATTTAGTATCTTCAAGTTTAAGATAATCTGCACCAAGATTTACGTTGCCAATTGCTGTGCCAATCTCAGCCATAGTTGTTTTGTCTCCATCAGCAGCTTTACCAAAGAATCCACTTAGTTTAACATTTTCAAGGTTTGTGCCAACTTGCACACCATTGAATGCATCACCATCCATTAATGCACCTTTGCCAGCCCATAATGACTGACGACCTGCACGAATTTCGGTGTCTTTGATAGTAGCGCCAATATAAGCTTGGTCAATTGCAGCATCTACGGTGGATTGGCCATTTCTCATATCATAGCCACCAGTGTTATAACGGGCATGAACATTAAGAACTTCATCAACATTGGCATCAACATTTAAACGAAAACGGCTGATTAATTGAGTATTAGCGTCATTATTAATATATTCAACTTTGGTATCGCCGGAAAATACCGGTGAAGCAAATACGGAAGCAGTGGAAAGAGTCATTGCAGCAAGAACAGCTGCTGCTAAAATTTTCTTTTTCATTGTTATTTCTCCTCAGTACTTAATTTTAGATTTTATTGATGGTTCATCTATCAATAACTCTGTTCCAGTTGTATCTGAGAAGTTTTCGCTATGAGTGTCCATGTTTCCTCATCGCTCTTAACTTCACTGGATCTTTCTGAAACCTCTGAGTTATCTTATTTCGCTACCGCCCTGTAGTTACTGAGTTTTCCCCCCTTTCAACGGCTACAGGTTGGTGCGTTAATAAGCATTATATTGCTCTTGTGAGATAGTAAATTCGATAAAGTTTACATAACTCCTCCATTCTAAACACAAAAAAAGCCGGCCAATTATTGGCAGGCTTAGATTATTACATATTTTTATTTTTTATTATGTCAACATATCCTCTTGCATTGAACTGCATTATTTTTGCGGAAAAAACTTTGCATGAATCGCATTAACGGCTTCTTTAACCTGGCTTTCTTTAATAAGACATGAAATACTAATTTCAGAGGTACTAATGACTTCAATATTAACTTCTGCCTCAGATAATGCCCCAAACATAGCGGCAGCAATTCCGGGACTACCGAACATACCTGCACCTACTACGGATACCTTAGCAACATCTTCTTCTACAATAACCCCAATTGCTTCAAGCTGTTCAGCTGTTTTCTCAACAATAACTTTCGCTTGTGACAAATCTGAGCTAGCCACTGTAAATACCATATCAATAACATTTGTTTCGGAATTACGAACACTTTGTACAATCATATCAACATCTATATTAGCATCTGCCAAGGCAGAGAAAATAGAATAGGCAATACCTGGACGATTGGGTACTCCTAAAACAGCAATTTTAGCCACATCATTATCATGAGTTACGCCTCGGATAATAAACTCTTTTTCTTCCACAGTATATTCCTCCCTGATTATTGTCCCTGATTGCTGAGTAAAGGTCGATCGAACATGAATTGGCACGCCGAAATGTTTTCCCATTTCCACCGAGCGTGGCTGCATGACTACAGCACCTAGTCTGGCCATCTCCAGCATTTCGTTATAGGTTATTTCTTTCATACGTCTTGCATCTTTAACGACTCGTGGATCAGCCGAATACACGCCATCAACATCAGTGAAGATTTCACAACTATCGGCTTTTAGTGCTCCTGCTAATGCCACTGCTGATGTATCAGAACCACCGCGCCCTAACGTAGTCACATCTCCCAAACAGTTTAATCCCTGAAATCCAGCCACTACAACAATTTTTCCATTATCTAGCTCATCTAATACACGCTTAGGTGTTACATCGATAATCTTCCCCTTGGTATAAACTGTATTTGAAACAACACCCGCTTGTGGACCAGTGAGCGATATAGCCGGATGTCCTAAAGTATTGAACGCCATTGCCAGCAGCGCAATGGATACTTGCTCACCAGTTGATAACAGCATGTCAATTTCACGTGTATATATATATGGCTCAGCTGTAATCTTTTTAGCCAATGATATTAAATCATCTGTCGTATCCCCCATCGCAGATACGACAACAACAATCTTATCTTCAGGCTTCTTATCTTGCAAAACACGCTGTGCTACGGCTTGAATCTTCTCAGCAGTAGCGACTGAACTTCCACCAAACTTTTTAACAATAAGTGCCATTCCTATCCCCCTATATGACCATGATTACTATATAATACCATAGCTATTTATTCTCCACAAGAGTACATTTCCCTCCTCTAAATGGACATTGCCTGATATTAAATTACACCTTCGTTATTCAGGAGAGATATTCTTAAAATCGTAATATAAAAATATCCCGGCATCAGCCGGGATAAATGACTATTCTTCTACTTTAATTTCTTTGTAGCTTTCCCACAAACCGTGAATGTTACAGTACGAAGTAGCTAACAAGGTGCCTGATGTTGAAAGCTTCACAACAGCTTTACCAAAAGGCTCAGCATACACAGGTCCTTTATTGGGGCCATCCGTCGATTCACCATGGACATTGAATTCGAAACAGGCAACCTCATAAGGAAACTTACCATTATCAGGCTTAAAATAAAGCTTAATCCAGCGAATATTGTGTTCTGTTGTGTTTGGATGGGGAATTTCTTTGCCCACGCAAACTTCGACAGCAACTTTTTCTCCCGCTTTTACACTTTCCGGAGCATCAATTACCGGCACATGTTTTTCAGCTTTCCAGTCAGCGCTTTGAACAATATCAGCAATCTTCATGGGTAGTCCTCCCTATTTTGATTTTTTTATTCAATAATATTATTTGACTTAGTATCGATAAATTCCTTTTTACGTGTATATTTTTTTTAATAATTTTTCCTCTTTGTCCATATTTTCTATTATATCACTTAAGCAAATTTATATGCATGCTTCGCAATAATTGCTGTGGCACATTTCCCCACTCAGGTGGCTTTTCCGCCTCAATTACTTTGAGGTTCAGCATGGTATCTGTTTCAAATTGACTTGCTAGCTGACGAATAGCAGTGATTCCATTTTCCGCACGGCAAGCTTTTACCAATTCGTCACGATTTACAGCAACATCAAAAAGACACTCATTATCTGGAGTACTCTTAATTAACCCCCAGACATAAGCGCGGTCAAAGGAGGGAATATTGCCATATAGAATGGACATGATTTGCATGATAATTGCTGAACATAATTCAATATATTGCTTGTTAACAGTTCGTGTTTCTTTATCGGTATGCTTAACCCGCCCCGATGGTAGTAAACTGCACGTTTGGAGTGGTATGACTGTTTTGGGTGGCAGGAGTATTTGAATCAAAGGAACATTTTCAAAAATATCAATATGTACATCTACTGGAAACGGCAAGCCGATTCGCGATAAAACGTTATCAATTCGCAGAAAAACCGCTGCAATATCTCCGGCAATCAGCTTTTCAACAAGAGCAACTCGTTCAGATTCAGCCAATTCATGTTGTTTTTTCTCGTTCTCAATAAGTTGACGCTCTTGTTCAGTACGGGTCTCAACTTGCTTTTGAGCGTCCTGTAACGCTGATTTGATTGCGTTTTGCCGTTGCTGTATTTCCCAAAATAAGCAAAGCATGAGCACAACGGAAAGAGCACCCGGCACCCATAAGAAAGTAGTGTTAGAGCTCAGCACCAATATAATGATACTTAAAACCAGGCCAGCTAACCTCGTCATAATCGGTATAAAAAATTTACTTTCAGTAGTGACTCTTGCTTCTTCCACTAAAAAGGAAAAATCGGGGATTTGTCGTTCTTTCCATGGCACTTGAACTAATAACGGAGCATAATCAACAGGATCATAGCTAAGTTTACTTAATGCAGTCAAATTTTCCTCGACGGCTGTATAACGCTCATATTCTTGTCTCCATCGCTCTATTTGATCAACATAACGGAAATTATTTTCTGATAAAGGAGTGGGTTCGCCATCTCTATTAGGACGACGAGATCCGTAACCTGGTGGCTTATTTGCCATAAAACTTTCCACCTTTCTCGACACTTATCTCTATTTTAACTAAAAATATGCCAACTGCCCAGCAATTTTTTAGCTATTTTTCTGTGGACATCTACTATTATTTGTGTTAAATTTAAAGCATAATATCCTTTAAATTAGTCCTGCGAGACTAAAAAGGTGCACAATACAAGCTATAATTAGCTAGATTATGCCTTTTTAGTCTCTTACTGCGGTAAGAGACTTTTCTATTGTGTGCCACACTAAATACAAGGAGGCGTATTTTATGAATAATCGAGTCATTCAAATTGAGGACAAACTTCCTCTGCTTCAAGCCGTTCCCCTTAGCCTACAGCATCTATTTGCGATGTTCGGCGCAACGGTCCTTGTTCCAATCCTATTTAAGGTAAATCCTGCAACCATCCTGTTATTTAATGGTATTGGTACACTTTTGTATTTGTTTATTTGTAAAGGTAAGATTCCTGCCTATCTTGGTTCAAGTTTTGCATTTCTCTCCCCTGTATTTGTCGTCTTACCACAATATGGTTATGGTGCGGCCTTAGGTGGTTTTATAGCCGTTGGTGCTATTTTTACTATAGTGGCGCTTAGTCTGCGAGTCATCGGAACCAAGTGGATTGACATAGTCTTCCCGCCAGCTGCAATGGGAGCCATCGTAGCTGTAATTGGCTTGGAATTGGCACCTGTGGCTGCAGATATGGCTGGCTTGACCGCAAAAACCTTAGACCCTAAAATAATCACTGTTTCTATCTTCACCCTTGTTATCACAATCCTCGGTTCAGTTGTATTCCGTGGTTTTATGGCAATTATCCCAATTTTGGTTGGCGTTCTTAGTGGCTATGCACTTGCTGCCGGTTTAGGCTTAGTAGATTTGTCAGGCATTACTAAAGCAGCTTGGTTCGCTGCTCCAACCATTTATACTCCTGAATTTAACTTCAGTGCAATTGCTATTATTGCCCCTGCAGCTTTGGTAGTCATTGCTGAACATATTGGGCATCTGATTGTAACTGGAAACATTGTGGGTCGTGACCTTACGAAGGATCCAGGGTTAGACCGTTCTTTACTCGGAAATGGTTTGTCGACTCTCATATCAGGTTTCTTCGGATCTACACCGAATACAACCTATGGTGAGAATATTGGTGTAATGGCTATAACAAAAGTCTATAGTGTACAAGTCATTGGCGGTGCAGCAGTAATTGCAATTATCCTTTCATTCGTAGGCAAACTTGCTGCCGCCATCCAAAGTATCCCTGTGCCAGTAATGGGCGGTGTTTCCCTGTTATTATTCGGTGTAATTGCCGCTTCCGGCGTACGCATGTTGGTTGAATCAAAAGTAGATTATAGTCGAGCACGCAACCTAATTTTAACTTCAGTTGTTCTGATTGTCGGTATCAGCGGTGCCAGTATAACCCTTGGAACTGTGACCATGAAAGGAATGGCTCTCGCTACAGTAGTTTCAATTATCCTAAGCCTCTGCTTTAAAATATTGGACCTCCTTGGGTTAACCAACGACAATTAACTTATTGCTAAAGAGTGAAATAAAAAATCCGCTATTCAGCGGATTTTTTTGTTTCATTCCAACTCCACCCCTTAGTTCAACGGAAAGAATTACGAACGAAAGTTAACAAATTGCAAATCAACATCTAAGTCAACTTGCTTTAACTTTGCAATAACTTGCTGTAAATCATCTTTATTTTTTCCAGACACCCGCACCTGATCATCCATTAACTGTGCTTGCACTTTAAGTTTTGTATCTTTTATTGCAGCAACGACTTCCTTGCCTTTTTCCTTACTAATGCCTTTTTTGATTTTAATTACCTGTCTTACTGTCCCATGCGATGCAGATTCAATTTTCCCATAATCGAGACTTTTCAACGAGACATTTCGTTTAATAATTTTTGTTTGTAAGATATCAATAATGCTATTAAGCTTATAATCATCATCGCCAATTAATTTAATTTCTTCTCCTTCAAGAACAATCGATGATTTGCTGTTCCTAAAATCAAAACGCTGACTAATTTCCTTTGCCGTTTGGTTAACAGCATTATCAACTTCTTGCATGTCTACATCAGAGACAATATCAAAAGAACAATCTTTTGCCACTATCACAAAACCTCCATTATTTGTTTTTTATAGTAACTCTTATAGTCTTCCGAGCTACAAGATAGCAAAACGCAAAAACGCCTCCTACAGTAAAAAAGAAAGCTACTGGTTTTATCATGATAATTTCAGATGTAGCGACCAAGCTAAATAGTAACGCAACCATATACGCAAGGAATAGTTCTCCAAACCGGGGGCTATTATTACGTGGGGCAATGGTTAACCAAACCAGAAAGCCCACTAAAATTACATAGCTGTATTTAGATATCTCCATAGTTACCTCCTCTTAAACAGTTAATGTCTATAATTCGGGATTTATCAAGCTATTCCTGCAAAAATACTTGTTTTACTATTTCGAGATATTATTTATGGAACAAATTCACCGAAAAATTTATTGTTTTTTTCCACTTAGCTATATTTCTCACTCACTAAAAATGTTTACGGACAGTAGCATTATGTCTAGGCCGTTCATATGATGTATCAGGTAGGCACTCCAAAGACTTTTAATTCATCAAGAATAAAGGGAGGATGTTGGTTTTATGGATTGCAAATATCCACATTGGTATCAAGATGAAAAAATGGAACCTTGCTGCGATTATATGGAAAAAGATATGTGTGAGTACCCTGGGCCTAAAGTTCACGCATTTCCTGATGCAACATTTAGAGATCGTCTATTATGCTTATTAGGTGATGAAATTCTTTTCTCGGTTGACGCTCGACTGTGTGGTCGCGAGTCATTTTGCGGCACATTGTGTTATGTTGGCTGCGATTTCATTATTGTCAATGTTTGTATGCACCGCAAATCATTATCCATGCATATTCCAGTCTATATGATCAGATTCTTTGCACCTTTTAAAAGCTAGTCATTAAAAAGCTGACATCTGTTTAATTTGCAGTATTACACAATTGACTACACCTTGGCATAGGATATAGCAAAAATTCCGGGAGGGAAGTCCTTTGAGAAAGCTACGTAGCAAAAAACCTATGTCAATCGATTTAGATCATATGCAGACACTGCACGAAGAAGCTATTGAACAGTTAGAACTAATGGAAACAGCCATGGAAGCTGCAGAAGAAGCGAAAGATACAATGCGTGACAGTCTTGATAATATTGCAGTAAATCACTGGCATGCTTACATGGATGTTGTGCACATGCGATAAGTATAATTTAGAATTATCATTTGATTTACTATAACTTATAAAAAGAAGAGACTGATTAGCTTTTAGGCTGACCAGTCTCTTCTTTTATGCCGTTACTCTATCCGCAGCAACTTCATAGTAATCTTTGACTTTTTCAATTCCAATAAAATTCCTGCCAGTATTCTTTGCTTCTACTAGCGTTGTGCCTGAGCAAACGGATCCAGTATAATACTACCAGGTGGTACGATCGATACCAGTTGCTCCATTAGCGGAGTAGGCTTACCAGTTAAATGAAACTTATCTGATTGCTTTACCGAAAATCTAAAACATCCTGGATACGCCCCAGCATGGACCGCTTTAGCACAGGCTCCTTTTGTTCCCCAAACTATATACTCGCATTGATGACGGAAATAACCTTTGTGCGGAGCCCTAGATCCTTCAGTTTTATCCCAACTGATTATTCCACGCCAAGCTAGCTCTCCCATTTGAATGGCATCAGTAGCTGTAGGCAATTGTCGCCAATCTGAAAACATTAGAAAATACCCGCTTGGCTTTAAGATTCTGTGGTACTCCGAAATTCATAGGATGCACCAATGTAACCACGACCTTGAATCCTTATTATCACCTAGGAAGGTCGGCCGATGAACTACCTTATTGCTGCTCTGTTCATATTTTTGCACCGGATCTTGAGTTTTTTGCGCAATTGTAGAACCACCTGACGAATATGGAGGATCCGTTATTACCGCATCCACAGAATTACTTGGCATATTACGGAGTATATCTAAAGAGTCACCATTAATGATTTGATTTATAAAACGTTGCAAAAAAACCACCTCACAAATTAAATCGAACGCATGTTCTATTTAAAGTATTTTATTGCAACAATCAACTATTTCTCCTTCAAAATAAAAAGCCGTCCATAAAATAGACGGCTTCCTTCTTATTCTCTATCTGATAGCAATATACCACCAACACCTACATTATCATTATCGACTTCCCTTATTACTACAATAAACGCTTGTTCAGGAAGCTGAATAATACTACTGGCTGCTTTAGTTAAATTCGCAGTCAATTCTTGCTTTTGAGCCTTGTTAAGATATGGACTATCAATCGTGATAATAGGAATATTAACCTCTCCTCTCAGTCTTGTAGTTCTAATTTAACTATTTCGAAGTTATATTATCCATTTCCTTTTATAAATTAGTCTAGCTTCTGTCTTTATGAATAAATACCTTACTTACAACAATTCGGTAATTATCATATACCTACAAGTCATTTAAGCTCATCACTTTTTCTACCCTCATGCTTATTGTTACTAAAGAGGAAAAAAATTACAGACATTGAAATTGTATTTAAATAAATTAAAGTTGTAAGGCTTACTATAGAAATCCATGGGTAATAACAAATAGGGAGTGCGATTGCATGGTAGCTGAAATTATTATCTGGTTATTTAAATTACTCATCATCATGTATTTTTTAATATTTGAACTTCGTTACTTTTGGGACTTCTTTTCAGGCTTAAGATTAAAATTCAGGCAAGAAGATTACCTAATAGAATGGCACTATTCCAAAGAAGAATGGAAGACCTTTTTAAAGAAAAATTGGTTCTTTTTTCCTCCGATCTTGTACATAATACGGACTATATTAGCTTCTCAACCTAACGTAATCATTTACAAAAACGGTCTCTCCTTTAACGGATTAAAGTTTCCACTGATTAAAGAAAGCATCACCGAACCGGTGACTCGTAGTTATACGGTTAGAAAGATATATAAAAAGAACATAAAGGGCGTAAATTCCCTAGTATTTAATTACTTTGATTTCCGCTCTTCGATACCCTCTACATCAGAGCTAAATATTCCTATACCTGCTGGTATAACGGATACCGATATAAATATAATCATCGAATATTTTTACAACCCTTTTGAAGCGAGGAGCTAAAAAAGAATAAACTGCATGATAATTTAAACTAGATATTTGTTTTTTATAACATTTAAATCAATTACTTATTGTGCAGAGTATATCTTATATTGACTACCTCATGAACTTTCTTCTTTGAATACATAAACCGATTATTAAGTATAGCTATTAGAAAGTATAGCATCCTATTAAAAATTTTTATCATGAAATTATCTTCCTTTCAAATGCTAAATATTATTGCTATAAATATTTCTATAATAAAGGCCCGCTGATGACTTCTTTCAACCTATAAACCCCAAATAGCTTCGCCAGTGCTAATTCTTAGAATTTTGTAGAATAGTTTTTTGCTAGCACAATACCATGACGAGCGTTAGCATCACCACAGACAATGACCGGCTTATTACGTAATTCAGACGATAAAGACATTCAGCACTCGCGTAGAAGTTGTTTAAATCTATATGCAAGATTGTGCGCTGCATTGATCTGCCCCCTGAACATCTGTATATTCCAGTAGTGCTCTCAAATATTTACTCCGCCTGGACATGGAAATCAATTGCTCAAAAGCATAATTAGACTTTGTTATTACTGTTATACCAAATGACTTCAAACTTGCCGCTACATTTACAATAGGTTTAGTCTGCATAAGAGCCTCTCCCAAAAAGATAACCTGCTTTATATTTAATTCATTAACCAGCATGAGAATAGCAGCATTATCTATCAGATTATAATCATCACATTGTCCATCATACAAATTAATCGTAAGGTCATTCGCTTCTATGAGGATACTGGAAACACGAAGATTCATTAACATCACCCCCATTTAGAACATATGTTTGTATTGATTATTTTAGAACAAATGTTCTAATGTGTAAAGAGATAATAAATAGAAAAGCCGCCTATTCAGATAGACGGATGGATCAATGCATGATTATAGTCTTTTGTTATATGAGGAATATTAATCTTTACAAAGAGGTGGTAACATGAAATGTCCACATTGTGGTACAAGCACTAAATTTGATTTTTCATATTGCCCAGCTTGTGGATATTCAATGGCTCTAGAGGCAGAACAACCATTACCAAATTGGAGGCAATTACCTGGGTTTCGCTCCAAGACACCCTGGAAGATGATATTGGCTAGCATAATATACTTGATATTCTTATTAGCAATCATTTCTGCTTCACTTGTTTTTATATAATTTAACATTTAAACTGTTAGTAAAATATACCGCTCGAGACTAATTTCTCGAGCGGCTTTACTATCTTATTAAGTTAATTGAGACTAATTATTTGATCCTATTGCAATCCCAATTAACAAGGCTGCAATCTCACGTAAAGCTTGTTCATGACGCTCTCTTTCACGTTCCTGCCGCGCATGCCATTCTCTATCACTTTCATGTGGGCGCCTTTTCATTTCTCTTTCATGACGCTCATTTTCTTCGCGTCTTCTATCATCATGTTCACGTCTTCTATCGTTATCATCTCTGTGATTATCTCTACGGTCATCAAATTGAATTGTATTCGGCGGATTATTATTATAACGTGGAGATGCCTCTACTGCAGTTGCAAATATGCCGACTTGCATCAATCCTAACATTGAGTATGTAATTATTTTTTTAGTCACCTTATTCATGCTAACACTCCCTTTGCGTATGATTGAATCCTTACTTCAATCATAGTCTCCTTTTTTTGAAATAAATTAGAAATCTTTTGGAAAATTGTAAGAAAGTACTTTATGCAAAAGTCCTTGTAACCAAATATTACATCATCAATTTTAAAGAAAAATAAAAAATCAAGATGTATATTAAGCAGGTACAAGAACTCAAATTTATGTTCTTGCTATAATTAATGAGGAGGCGACTTAATTGAAGAAATTGTACCGTAATATGCTTACAGGATTGCTTGGAACCACCTTTGGCTTCTATATGATGGTAGCACCTGCAGCGGTTTATGCAAAATCGCAACCGGTGTCTAATGTAGAAAAACAAGTTGATGCATCAACCAAAAACAGCAAAGACCGTGCAATGAACAAGGTCGCTCAAAATCCAATAGAAGTCGTTAAAGCTTCCGCAAGTAAGCTAGGCTTCAATGCCAAAACCGATTCTTTTTCCTTAGTCAGTAAATCAGCTAACCATGCAGTAGTTTCAGTCCGTCATGGCAATGAGCTTTACAATGTTAGTCTCAAATTAAATAAAGAACAATGGAACATTATCTCTACTACCAAAGTAAAAAAATCAAACCATACTTCATCGAATAATAACAACAGCAATACAAGCAATAGTGGTTCTTCAGAAACGACTAGCAGTGGAACTACAGGAACAACTACCACTACAAGCTCCACTGATGTTAGCACAGCTGAAGCAAAAGCAGTTGAACTAATGAATGCCGATCGCCGCGCAAACGGTTTGTCGGATTTGAAAGTAAGCTCGGCATTGACCGCCGTTGCGCGTAGTCACGCTCAAGATATGGTAAGCCGTAACTTTTTTTCACATACCAATCCAGATGGAAAAGGTCTTACCGACCGATTAAAGCAAGCCAATATTTCTTATAGTGCCGCCGGTGAGAACATTGCGGAAAATACAAACGTTCAGTCCGCAGAAACTTCCTTTATGAACAGCTCCGGCCACCGTGCAAATATATTAAATTCCAATTACACAACCGTAGGTATTGGTGTAGCTTTCGACAGTGATGGCACTGTGTATGTAGTTCAAGATTTCATTAAATAAAACCATAACTATCTAACATTGTCGAATAACCAATAAAAGAAGGGCCTGACCCCGTATAAATATCAAAATAATTATAGGCAAAAACTTGATTATATATCAGTTTTTGTCTTTTTTTCTATCTTTATCTGGTTTGACGCTTGTAACTACAAAAATAAAAAAACCAGCAGCCGAAGCCACCGGATAATTAGTTATTTCAGATTAGTTCATTCTAATATTTAATGTAAGGCAATAAGCTATATTTATTATCAGATCCATCCTATGCTATAATTCCAAAAAAACGATTATTTTTTCCATTATTGTCATACATAGCTAGGGTAACCATCTAGATAAACTAGTTTTAGTTGCAATTTTTGTAGTGGCAGAGTTGCGTAACTGCTGCTTTGCAGCCTGATCTTGATATGCTGCTTCCACTTTTGATACTCAGCTCGCGCGAAATAAAACAGGACTGCCATTACGACAGTCCCGCCAATATATTTCCAGTTATTCTTCACAATATTTTGCTGTTTCCAGCATTCTAACCCTATTCATAATAAACATTGCCATCAAACAGCTGACCGCCTATATCAAGGCTATCAGTAAACTGCCACATTTTAGCTCGTGAAAAGTCATTCTTACTTCCCCACTGGGCATTCCAATAAGGCACATAGTCCGCCAATTGCGCCGTTTCAATCACGTTAGTCAGCCACCAATAAGAAGCATAGATACCAACATATGAATAGCCGATATTATTGAGCTCACAAATAAATGCAGAGCACATAGCGGTAATAGTGTGATTGTCCGGCATTCCGTTACGTTCCTTATATCCATCCGCATCTTCCATGTCGAACCAAATTCCAAGCTCGGGGTTAATCCCATACTGTTGCAGAATTTCATGTACAAACTGTGCTTCTGCTTTTGCGGAATCAACCTCCAGAGCATAGCTGTAGTAGTACACACCGATTTTCAGCCCTGCGTCTAATGCACCATTTACATTATCAAGAAATTTAGGATCTAGGTGACGATTGCCATAACCAAGCCGGATTATTATAAATTCACATTCGGCATCTACTACAGATTGCCAATCGATTTCTCCGTTATGATAACTTACATCAATGCCTTTCATTTACAGTCATCCTCTCACTAACAAGATTTGTTCATAGCCGTGTTTCACAGAAGTAGCCACGTTTTAGTCCTTATTTTTCTCCGCTATATGCGCTTCGGCGTATCCGTAGCCATCTGCATTTTCGAATTTTGGCAACTTCAGTATCTATAATCCATCCTATGATCGCGGAAGGAATCAGGATACGGCGCCACCAAGTACATCATTGATTTTCTGAATGGCCAAATTAGCGATTTTGTAGATTCCTCACAAACGATAAGTTGCCTATTAATGCTCTTCAATCTTACTCTAATCATTCAAATATCGATTCCCATTTAGTAGTAAGCATATAACAGAATGACCTTTATTGACATCAGGTCATCTTATCATCATTGGATATTTAGGCAAAACAAAGAGAACAAAATAAAACAGATTACTTCCTCATAGTATTATCAGTAGGAGGTGCCTCAAATGGATCAAAATACTATCGATAGACTCGTAATTATTGCTTTAGTTCTTTCGGTTATTGCTGAACTAATAGGCTTATTTGCAGAAGAACAATCACAAATACTAGAATCAAAAGAAGAAGTAAAAAGGGGCAACTCCGAAAAGAGCTTGGCAAAAGAACTACAAGAACTTCGCCAAGAATTTGAGACTCTCAAATTGATGATTAAACAAAATACAGAATGACCACACTAAAGCTATTATCTTTGTGTAGCAATTATTGGGCGGTTTTAAATATGAAGAAAGCCGCCCCCAAGGACGGCCGTAATAAAAAACTATTAAATTTGCTTTCTTATCACTATTGTACCAAATATCTTATCATGAAGGCCTTGTTTGCGTTTACTAAAGGCAATCATCAAATAGCCTACTATTGGCATGACTCCAAAAACGATCATTCCAAGAAGAGAGATTATCATTAATATATAATCTTGAAACTTAACAGCAAATAACATAAGTCCCAAAGATATATAAACAAAATATGATAATGAGTAAAATGCGCTTCTACCTAATGCACGTAAAAAACAAATTTTCTCGCCATCCACGTTCGTTGTTTTTAAACCTAAGATGATTTTACCGGGCGTTCCCTGATAATGTGAACTGATAAAAAAAGCAATTGCAATTGTAAAAATCACTTCCATGACTTCTTTAATCCAAGAAACATGAGCAAATTTCCCTATACCAAAAGCAAATACTCCCATAATGACGGAATCTATAAACCCAGCACAAAATCTTTCACCAAAACTAGCATATGTAAAAGCATTAGCTATTTCACTACTTGTACCAATATCTTTAATCTCTTCCAAAAAACTCTCTCCTAATTCTACGGTTAATCACATTTCACTAGAAGTTGCCGCCCCTATCAATAATAAATCCACTCAGAATAACTTTGCCAATCACCTTGAATTCTTGCGTTTATCTTATTCTTTACCATCGCCGTCTTCTTGTGAGAGCGACCTGTTAATTCCTTATTAAGGGCTTTTCTATAATATTCGACTGCCATATCTTTATTCCCCAAAAATTCATAACACTGTCCAAGATTAAAAAGAAGGATTGAATTCTCAGGATAAATACTTGTTCCTTGCTTACATTCTTCAAGCGCATTGTTATAGTCACCTAACAGTCCGTATACTTGCGACCTATATAAGAATACATCAGAATCCCTTGGCCATATTCTCGCCATACGGTTAAAGTCGGCCATAGCAAGTTCGTATTGGCGATTTCTTATGTATGCGTCTCCCCTTGCCTTTCGGGCAAAAAATGTATCGGCTAGTTCAATTGATTTTGAGTAGTCAGCTATAGCCATTTGATATTCCTCTAACCCCATATAATTGTGACCACGGTTAAGATAAAATCCAAAATTTGAAGGATCTAGTTCTATGCATTTACTATTATCCCCTAATGAAAGATCATACCTTTGCAGCCATGAATATACTCGCGCACGTCCCGCGTAGGCATTGATATAATTTTTATCTAACTCAATAGCTTTCGTATAACATGCTAATGCATTATCAAAATCTCTATTGAACTCATATTTATGCCCCAGTGTGTATAACTCTACCGAAGTCAATGAATTACTAGCTGAGACAGGTACCGCAATTAGACAAAATAAAAATATCAGTATATAACTTACTTTTTTAAACAAGCTGCCATCACTCTCTTTTACCATTTTTATACAAGGTTCGGCAAAAGGTATTAAATCCCTTCAAGAGAAAAACCGCCTCATAAGGCGGCCTTTATATTTAGATCATAGCATCTATATTGACAATCGTTTCATTTTACATCGATTATACTCGTCCATTTTTTCTCTAAACAATTGACTAACTCTAATGGCTTCTGGAGAAGTTATGCCTTTCTTGGTCACGGTATCATGTAATTTTTCTTGAAGCTGCTCGATTTCTTTCCATACCTTTGAATGCATTAGACTCCCCTCCCTTTGCGAACATTATATCATGTAAACTAGCACAATTCTTGCTATTTTTTGTTAAAATTATATTAAATGTGACAAGAAGTGACACTGCGCTAACTAAATTGTACTAAAAAAGAAAGATTTTATAAGATTTGATATTCATATCTTATTAAGATTTTTAAATAATATTTCGATACACAATTTGAATATAAACAGGAGGTTACTATATGGCTACGGATCTTAAAGTCGAAAAAGAGTGTCCAAAATGTCATGGACACGGAAAAATAGCTAACAAAGATTGTGATACTTGTAATGGGACCGGAACTATTTTGACAGAAGACGGTCTTAAGATACTAAATTATTTAAGAAACAGTATTCGAATCTCGGAACATTAGCCAATAAAAAAGTCGCCTAAGTTGGCGGTTCTTACTTTCTCTTTATATTATATATAAAAACTAAAAAGCCGACCTGCGCACAGGAACGGCTCACTCCGGTGGTACATACAACCACTCGGCTTGATATGTAATAAAAGGGACTTGCGGTCCCATTTTATAGCTATGGAAAAATTGCCATGCTGTATTTGCCTGAGGGAGTGAGCGGTCAAGTCAGCATGGCAATTACTTAACTTAAGTATACTCTGAGAAGATCATTTGAGTGTTAAGTTAAGTTTAACTATATGTTAATATCCCAATATAAAAAGAGCCTTACGGCTCTAAAATTTTTTCTCAAAATTATTTAAAACTATTCACACTAGTATCTTACCATGATTAAAACCGACTTTGCGGCTGCCGAAAACTTTTTTTATAAGCAACCTCTTCGAATCGCGACTCGTACTACAATATCGGCCATATTTCTCCACCATGTTCTCATCGTTCTTTCACTAGGCACATGCTCATCCCACACATTCATGTATAATTACCACAAATAGAGTAACACTTATAGCAGTACTGATTTCATTGGAGTTGAATACATGAATAATCAAACGTTACTCTGGGCTAGCTTTATAGTTTCCTGGCTGTCGCTCTTATTCCTTAAGAATGAAGATGTTCGGCGTTATATGCCTGTTGCTTTATTTGCTGGAATCATTACTACAGTTGTAATGGAGTTCGGCATTGTTTTTGGTTGGTGGTTACCAACGGAAGACGTTTTCCCTTTTCTCCATATGTCAATATTTAGTTATGGCGCTTATCTTGTCGGTACCATTTGGATCTTCAAATATACTTATGGCCACATTTGGAAGTTTCTTGCCGCCAATGCCGTTATTGATTTTGTACTAGATTTTGGGCTAACAAAATGGTTTGTCCAATTAGGGCTATTTGAAGTATACTTGCCAAGTTATCAACTATACTTTATATCGATCTTTCTCGCCTTTCTCTTGTACGGATATCAAATGTGGCAAGCAGGTGAGCTTAAAATAGAACTTGTACCACATGTACAGCCTGCTGCAGTTAAGCCCTTGGTCAACGATCCATCGGATGAGTTAGATGAACGAAAAGATTAATTCCATATATTAATCACAAGAGTTTAAACCTATGGCTAATATGGGTAAAATAATAATGCTTTAATCTCCTCTCTCCTTAATCTCCCCACTGTCGGATGTGGGGAATTTTTTTTATTATTAACAATTATCTCATGAGCTTCATACGATAATATAGATGGTAAGCTACCTTCTAACCCCTATCTAAACCATCCCATAGGAATACTGGTGCTCCGATGAGAAGTGCCAGTTTTCTATATCGGCTGTTCAAATAGTCTTAGCATACTACTTCCTTTGATCCTATCCGACGGATTCACATGACTTTTGTTTTCACTACTCCATCTTATAGAATAATTTTAATTTATATACATTTTTTATCTATAAGTTTGGGTATATTATTACCAAATTTAGTACATGAAAGGAGATCGTAATGGACACGCCGGTCAAAGTACCACTTAGAATTTATGCAGGACTGAAGCATCTTAGGGCCACTGGAACGAATATGAATGATTACCATCAAGTGCTGGCTCATGCAGAAAAGAATGGCAACGTAGTTCTGACAGACTGGCTACGTAACAATATGAAGTACTATATGCTGAGTACAATCTATGGGTTAGAAGCAGATGGCTCAAAAAACTCATATGATCTTTTATCTTAATTGCTGCATTTCTGTAAGTTTTTAACTGTAATATCATTGTCTTGAGCAAGGACATACTATAACTGCCATTAATCTATATCCTCCATTTACCTTCGCATTAGTTTGCGAAGGTTTTTTTATTTGTCCAGCAGTATAGACATTTTATGATTAGGCCCCACTTTTAACTTTTACATAATACTCCCACCAGATACCATTATTTAAATGTTGCACGTTACACGGGTAAGGCCTTACTGGTTCAAGCAAAATCAAGCCTTTAGCAATAATCCGCCCTTTAATTAATTCTTTTGCTTCAGCCATTGTTCTGGCTACTACCCGGCCAGGCAACAACATAAAACTATCCATACACATTCTTGGCTTTACTTTATTGACATATGACGCTATAAGTATTGCTTCAATTTCTTCGTGAAATCCTTGTTATATTTAATATTGCATCTCCTTTATATGGATTTCATGGTTAATATTGGTTATAATGATCGAAAAAGAGATGATTTCTTGAAACGAATTATATTGTTACTCGTTTTATTAATACTCTTATCTACATTATCAATTACATTTGCAAATGATACCAAAATCTGCGAAGTTGACACTTACTCTATTATCACAATCCCTAAAGGCTGGGAAACTTCAACTGAACAGAACAAACTGTATGCTGCTGATCCGGATTTTACTATGGGATTTATACTCACATCTGAACCAAAAAAGAAAACTATCGATGAAGACTCTCAAATACTTAAAACCCAAAAGCCATCAACTTTTGAAGTAGAAAGTGTCAATAAATTATCAATTGATAATCAAGAAGCTCTCCGTGTAGTTTTAACCACCTACAACAAATCAAATATTAAAGAATATGGTCTACTCTATGTAATTTATAGTACAAATTATAGACATACGGCTTTATTTATGGGGAAGTATGAGCATCTCGAAACAGATCTTAATCGCATCGATGAAATAGTTTCAAGCATAAAAATTCTAAAATAAATCGTTAATTGGAGGGTAGTATTTTTGAAACGCATATTCTTGCTAGCTATGTTACTTATTACATTAATGATCCCTTTTGCTTCTGCAGCTAAAATGACAGTATATGAAAACCAAGACTATCATTTTTCTTTCGCTTATCCGGCTGATTGGGATTTCATAACTTATAAACGCGATGAAACTGTAGCGTTTTCAGCCTTTTTCCTTCAATCTACGAATGTTAATGTAGGCGTAATTGTCTATCCTCCCGATTTACAAATTAAGGACAACTTGCACTCCGAAAAGCGTGTAAAGAGCTTTGTAAAAGAAGAAATGGAAAGAATTAAAAAGAAAGTACCAAATGCTCAACTGGATAACTACTCTGTTGTAGATTTTAAGAACAAAAAAGCCATCTTGCTTAAAACATCAATTCCAAATAGATTAATTGATGAAACCTATATAGTATTTACAGACAATTTCCGTTATGATTTTTACATTGCCGGAACAAGTGAAGGCCTTTCTGACTATCGTTCTATCTTAGATGAGAGTTTAGAATCATTTGAGATTCACTAATACGAGATGACACGAAGTGAAACAAAACATTAGATTGTTATTAGTTGTTATCTTGATTCTTATTAATACAAATTTAGTACAAGCACAAATGAATCAAGATTATAAAAATACTGATCATAAGATCATTATTACTTTTCCTGATTCCTGGCAGCTAATAGAACGCCCAACACAACCAGGTTACTTGGCACTTTCAGCACGCAGTTCTAAGCAATTTCCGGTTATTACATTAGTATCGGGACCTCACAAAGAAACTGATAAAAGCAATACACAATCGGAAACTACACCAAGCAAGATTAGTTCAATATCAAAAATTGAAGACCAAGGTGAAACCACAATTGACGGTGTAAAAGCAAAGTGGGTTTTATCTTCTCATACACTTCTACCAATACGCACTTACTCTCTAACCTATTTCATACTTACCGAACATGATGATTACGTAATAGCTATGCAAGGTGCTTATAGTAATTATGAAAATGACCGTAAAGTTTTTGACGAGATAGTATCAACAATAAAATTCTTAGATTGACCAGTTAATACTCAGGTCCCATATTGACTCGAATAACACACAACGGAGGTATTATTTTGAAACGCATCTTTCTTCTATCGCTAATTAACCGCATCTCTCACAATGGGTTCCTTCCAAGCTCCGCCCCTCCTATGAGTTGTCCAAGATTTATGCTGCCGGATCTTCTTCCGGCTCAGTCTCAACTACTTTAAGGCCGTTTGCTTCTGCTACTGCACGGATAAACTTTTCTGCCAGCTTATCGGGCATTTCTTTTTGCATTACCGTACCATCTTCTGTGTATCCCTTAAACTCAACGGCCAAACCGATCACCTCCTGTCGGTAATACATATGCTGAATATGGTTGTACAGTTGCTAACTCAATGGCGAGTATTTTAAACTCGTCAATTGTAGGAAAATCACCTTTTTATGTTGAATTTGATAGTTAAACTAATTTTGGCCGTTATTCTTTATGCCGTGTAAAAGGATGTGTCTTATGAAAAAGATCATTAGCTTAATAACCTTGTTCTTGTTTATAACCTCACTTAACATTGCCTTTGCTGCTCCGCCGCCAACTGAAGAACAGGTGAAATCTGAATTTCTTACTTTAGTCAACAAGCATTTAGACGGTTACACCGCTAATCCGCGAATAATGGTTTATAATATCTCAGGATTTGAGACTCAAAATGTTAAAGACGGTTGGAGAAAAAGCAAATGCGTCATTACAGGAAATTTTGAATACGATATTCAGCAAACTGACTCAACAGATGTTCCCTATACAGCACATCTCATATATAAAATGTTCGTATTGGTAAGCCCACCATTTCTGACTAAAGAAGATGCTGAGAAAACTGAAACTTTCATACAATATAAACAGCCTCATGTCTATCGGATAACTTTTTCTTACCAAGATGGTAAGTGGCTACCTGATAAATATGAATCACAGTTTCAGGTTGAAAGAAGTCTTGCTCCGTTTTGGCTCCCCATGGAGAAGAGCACTTTAAGTTCACCTTACAAGCGGGTTGTAGTTATTACAAATTAGGAGGTTCCCATGCAAGTCCAATGTCCTCACTGTAAAAAGGAATTTTCTCTATTTGAAAGCCAACTCAAAAAAAAAGAATGCAAAATTCGTTGCATTGGCTGCGGTCATGCTATGAAGATAAAAACCAGTAACCTCCAAATTGCTAATAACCCTTTTAATAGACTCTAATAGTTCTATCAGCAATAGTAATTAAGCATTTCACTTAAAATAATCGTAATGTGTAACTACTAACGATTCCCCCAATGGTAATCTATTTTTCTGTAAATTATTGTTTCATTTTATTTACATCTCCACAATAAGATTAATAAATTGATTCTAATATTCTCTATGATCAGATACTCCACAATTCTGCCACCTAATATCAAGCACATATATTGGCTATTCTCTATTTTTCACAAAAAGATTACCACCACAGAACTCTTTTATGTAGGAGGATATATGGATAGATATACTAAAATAGCTGCCGTTGACAGTGTATTCGAAGCTCAACTGCTTGGTGACATCTTAACTGACCGGGGCATTCCTCATTTAATGAAGTCCTATTATGATTCCGCCTATGATGGAATCTTTCAAGGCCAGAAAGGTTGGGGTGCAGTATTTGCCCCTGTGGAAAATGGTGCAGAAATCATTGAAATATTGGGTGAACTACGAGGTAAAACTCAGGATCAATAGTAAGTCTAGTCTTTAGATTTCAGGGTGATAACATGAATGCTATTTACGCAAGGGTATCAACTGAAGATCAAGCACGTACTGGCTACTCTCTTGCCGATCAAGTGCGTCAATGCCGCAAAAAACTAATCAGTATGGGACTTACTAATATAGAAGAATACATCGATGATGGTTATAGCGGTGAGTTTCTTGACAGGCCGCACTTAGACAGGCTGCGTAATGATCTACGTAATAAATTAATTACACATATCGCAGTCTACGATCCTGACCGTCTCAGCCGTAACCTAACCAATCAACTACTGATTGCGGACGAAATCGAAAAAGCTAATGCGCAGCTCATGTTTGTAACTGGCGACTATGACGCAAGCCCGGAAGGTCGTCTCTTCTTCTCGATCCGTGGAGCTATATCGGCTTTTGAGAAAGCTAAAATCAGAGAACGTACCATGCGTGGTAAACGCAGCAAGGCGCTATCGGGTAAGTTAGTTCAAAATGATGAGCTGTTCGGTTACGATTATGATAGTGAAAACTCGATGTATAGGATTAATCCGGACGAAGCAGAAATCGTTAAACTAATGTTTCACCTCTACACCACCAGAATGTACGGTATAAGCAGCTTGAGAGCCGAGCTAAAGGCTATGGGCGTGCTCAATCGAAAAGATAATCCGTTTGACTCCTCTACCCTTCACAAAATGCTCTGCAATGAAACCTATGCCGGCACTAAGTGGACCTTTAAAACTTATGATAAAACTATCGCACAAAAGAAACGTCAAAAGACTGCTCGAGATCAATCCGAATGGATCGCTGTAACCGTTCCTGCTATTATCGATCAGGACACCTTTAATAAGGCGGTAGATTGCCGTAGGTTAAACAAGGTGACGGCTAAGCGCAATACTAAAAACGAGTACTTATTACAGAATATCATTCGCTGTGATGCCTGTGGGTACGCAATGCGCGGTGTACGCTATCCCAGGAAAGATAAAGAATATATGTACTACGTCTGCACGGCCTATGTAAATAACATCGAATGCAAGGATAGTAAAAGCATCCCTGTAAAAGAACTCGATGAGGCTGTTTGGACTGAAATGCAAGCTGCTGCCAAGAAGAAGCAAGGATTAAATATCTTTCGGCCAAAGGATCTTCAGATAGTACCTGGCAAAGGAAAAATGGAGAGCCAACTGGCTAAACTAAAAAAACGTCAGGCTGCCATCTTAAAATGGGTCGCTGACGGTACAATTGAAATTGATGCTGCTGAAAAGGATTTACAAGGGATAAATAAAGAAATGAATGCCATCCAGAATGCCATCGGCAAAATTGTTGAACCGACCAAAGTAAAAGAAATCGATAACGACTTATTTATCAATGCTCAAACCTTTGAGCAAAAAAGATACGCTTTATTGCAATCCGGCATCAGGGTTTTTGCAAGGCGTGAAAACGGCACAACGTCATATACCATAAGGCTTTAAACTATTTTTCTAAATTGTATCTACCGTATCCACATGATTTGCATGCATGATGATGCCATGAATGGTGTGCTCAAAAGATTTGGAATGAAAATGCGCGATGACACATTTCCTAGTCAGGAACGGCAGTTTGGAATTAGGCGCCTGCTGCTACTCTTTTTATTAACTGCTCTTGTACGTCGCCATCGTCGTATGGTCTATGTTTATAGCCTGCGCGGGGAACCTATGAACGATTACCTCAAGGAATCTCTGACAATGGAACGTGAACATATGGCTGATTTAATAACCATGATCCACAGCTCTTTGTAATACATTTACTATGCCAACCAGAGGGGGCGATCACTTGATCGCTCCTAATTACTTACATAACGATTCTCTCTAACTACTTTTATTTTGAAGCCTCAGCAGTAATATTAGAATTAACACTAAAAGGATTTTTTTTATGAATAGGGAAAAAATAAGAGTATACTTTATCTGATTAAGGAGAAATAATGCTTAAATTAGTAGTGCCAGACACTGCGCAACCTCAAACTGTTAAGGATTTTTTACGCAGACAATCTAGCCTATCTCTTAGCGCCTGGCGCAAACTAAAAACAAACGGTACCCTAATGATCAATGGAGATTTTGTCACAATAAACAGTACAGTAGTGGCAGGCGACAAAATTTCGCTCACTTGGGAAGATGATTGTTCTATTACCCCAACGAATATCCCTCTGGAAATTTACTATGAAGATGATTATTTGTTAGTTATCAATAAACCTGCCGGGCTACTGGTTCATCCGACTGTAAAAGAACATAACCATACCCTGGCCAACGGTATTATGTTTTATTTCAGACAGCATAATTTGCCGTTTTCTTTTCATCCTGTACACAGGCTGGATAGAAATACATCTGGCTTGATTCTTATCGCTAAATTGGCACATATTCAACATCTAATGACATCAAGTAATATTAAGAATTTCAAAAGAATTTATCTTGCAGTAGTTGATGGACTTGTGATACCATCCTCTGGAATTATTTCAGCACCTATTGGCCGCCACCCTGATAGTATTATTGAGCGTATGATTCGTCCAGATGGACAAGCCGCTACAACACATTATCAAACAATTGCCAGCTATGATAAAGCAAGTCTAGTTGAACTGGAGCTACTTACAGGTAGAACGCATCAGATACGTGTCCATATGGCTCATATCGGCCATCCCTTACTGGGTGATGATCTCTATGGCGGCTCGTTAGAATATTTCAATCGACAAGCTTTGCATGCAAGTAAGCTAATCTTTGAGCACCCTATCTTAAAGACTGCCATTGAAATCGACAGTCCGCTTCCTGATGATATGAAGTTGCTCCTGGCACGGCTTTGAATAATCAAAATAGTATATTTTTGCTCAATATCACATATATCTTTTCTATGGCAAGCTACTATTATATGGTATAATAAGTACGGCTATAGAAAACATTAGGAGGGACCATATGCCATTAGTTACTTCGAAAGAAATGTTTACCAAGGCCTATGAAGGTCACTATGCAATCGGAGCTTTCAATGTAAATAATATGGAAATTATCCAAGGCATCGTTGAAGCTGCTAAAGAAGAAAAAGCTCCACTCATACTACAAGTATCAGCAGGAGCTCGTAAATATGCCAACCATACATATTTAATGAAGCTAGTTGAAGCAGCTTTAGAAGATTCGGGCCTACCGATCTGTCTTCATCTGGATCATGGCGAAGATTTTGAAATCTGCAAAGCTTGCGTGGACGGCGGTTTCAGTTCTGTTATGATTGATGGTTCAAAATACCCTTTTGAAGAGAACATTGCTCTTACTAAAAAAGTGGTTGAATATGCGCATGCTCGGGGCGTCGTCGTAGAAGGAGAATTAGGGCGTTTAGCTGGTGTAGAAGATGCTGTAAAAGTCAATGCTAAAGATGCAACGTATACCGATCCAGATCAAGCTGTTGAATTTGTTAAACGTACAGGTGTTGACTCACTAGCTATTGCAATCGGCACCAGCCACGGTGCTTATAAATTTAAAGGTGATCCTAGCTTGGATTTCGAACGCCTCGAAAAAATCACAAATATGCTCCCTAACTTCCCACTTGTACTGCATGGTGCATCTACAGTATTACCAGAGTTTGTTGCAAAATGTAATGAGTTTGGCGGAGAAATTCAAGGCGCTCAAGGCGTTCCTGAGGATATGCTTTTGGCAGCAAGCAAATTAGGCGTTTGCAAAATCAACATTGATACTGACTTACGTTTAGCTATGACGGCATCAGTTCGTGAGCATCTGGCAACTCATCCATGCGATTTCGATCCTCGCCAATATTTAAAGCCTGCGCGCGAAGCCATTAAGAATATGGTAAAACATAAAATTCGCAATGTGCTAAATTCGACTAATCGTCTATAATTATAAATTTAAATAACCTATAATAAAAACACTCATCTATTCTCGATGAGTGTTTTTCTATGATCATTGTGATTACTTCATAACCATAACTTCAGTTGATTTTACTAAGGCGGTTACCGTATCACCTGGTTTTAGACCCAAATCATCGACTGAATCGGTCGTAATGGTTGCTGTAATAGGTTCGCCCTTGTAGTCGATAACAACTTTAGCCATAACCGCACCTTTTACGACTTCAGTGACTGTACCGACTAATTGATTTCTACCGCTAATTTTACCCATAACTTACGCCCCCTAATAAATTAATATTTAATATCTTTGCCAATTGATCTAAAATTATGCAATTAGCAAACACACAACCTTGCAAATCCCCTTGGATTGTATTTAATGTCAATTTTATCGCATTGCAGTTTACACAAACAATCGTTTTATTACTTGAGTTGATTATATATCGTAAACATAATTTGATCAAGACAAAAATATACAACAATAGGCAATTATGGTAAAAAAATATCATAATTGCCTATTGTTATATTACTCTCTTACCTTTATTCATAAAAATAATTTGATCACCCAGCTTCTCCGCTTCTTCACGATCATGAGTAACCATAATGAACGGTATTCCCCAAATACTTTGCATATTTTTCAATTCGTCCTGTAGTTCTAAGCGTGTCTCACTGTCTAATGCCGATAATGGTTCATCCAATAACAATATTTTAGGATTAGCCATTAATGCCCTTGCTAAAGCCACCCGTTGTTTTTCTCCACCAGAAAGCGGCTTAATACCTCGATGAATTAATGATTCTATCTTTAAGAGATGGATTAATTCACGATACAATTCCTGTGATTTGCTGTCTTTCTTTTTCACGCCATAAAGGATGTTACTTTCCACACTCATATGTGGAAACAGCGCATAATCCTGAAACATATATCCGACCCCACGCTCCCGCGGAGGTATAAATATCTTTTCCACTGAAGAAAAGAATGCTTGATCATCAAGAGTAATCTTGCCAACATCAGGTCTTTCCAAACCGGCGATACATCGCAGTGTTGTTGTTTTGCCACAACCAGAAGGCCCAAACAGCACCATAATATTATTTTTCACTTCAAAATCCATTTCCAAATCAAAATCAGGCAAGAATTTTTTAATAGTTACTTTTAACACGATACGGTTTACCTCCCCGCAATGTTCCGGGATGCCATGAGTTTTTCTTAGACCAGGTGTTTAACCATAAGATAGCTCCAAAAGTAATAAAACTGATAACAGCCACATAATAACCGGCTTCTACTAAATCATTGGATTCAGCCGCAAAATAGATAGCAATCGGTATTGTTTGCGTCTTGCCAGGTATATTGCCTGCAATCATAATCGTGGCACCAAATTCCCCCAACGCCCTAGAAAACGCCAATACACCTCCAGCGATTAAACCCGGCATCGCTAACGGAAGTGTGATCGTAAATAATACCCGCCATTCGCTGGCCCCTAGGGTACGAGCCGCGTCTTCCAAACTATCATCAATACTTTGGAGTGCTGCCTTAGCGCTTTGATACATAAGCGGAAAGGCGATAACAATTGCAGCTAAGACTGCCGCAGTCTGAGTAAAAATTAATTGAGTATCAAACCAAGCTGACATAATCTTACCAATAGGACCATTCTTGCCAATCAGTAACAGTAATGCAAAGCCTGTTACAACTGGCGGTAAAACCATCGGCATTGTAATGAGTGACTCGCATATCGCTTTTCCCGGAAATTGTTTTCGCGTCATAATTAACGCTGTCGCAACACCTAATACAAATACAAATAGTAATGAAATTACGGCTACCTTCAACGAAAGAATTACCGGTTGCCAATCTATCACCATCATCACCTGCCAATCACTGTATTGCCGAAACTCATATTAATCATTTTAAAAAGTAAAATAGGGTAGGAACCACTAGATTCCTACCCTCTGGATTATTTACTCATAGTAAAGCCGTATTTTTCAAATACTGCTTTGGCTTCAGCACCATTAAGAAAGGCAAGAAACTCTTCAGCTGCTTGAGGCTGCTTTGCCCCACTTAAAATAGCTACAGGATATACAATAGGCTTATGAGAACCACTTGGAGCGGTAGCTACAGTTTTTACTTTTTCACTAATTGCTGCATCAGTCCCATAAACAATGCCTGCGTCAACATTGCCTGTTTCAACATAGGTCAGTACTGTCCGCACATCTTTAGCCATGACAGCCTTTTCCTTAACAGTATCCCACAGATTCAACTTTTTCAAAACTTCTTGGGCATATTGGCCAGCTGGAACAGTTTCAGTTTCGCCAATACTAACTTTTTTCACAGAAGCTTGTGTTAAGTCTTCATACTTGCTCAGATTTAAAGTCGAATCTTTGGGGACAATAATGACCAAAGAGTTTTCTACTAGATTCTTGCGAGATTCTTTTTTAATCAAATTTTTAGCCTCTAACTCATCCATTTGCTTGGCAGCTGCTGAAATAAACAAGTCCGCCGGAGCCCCCTGCTCAATTTGCTTTTGCAGAGCACCTGAAGCAGCTAGATTAAATACTAGAGTTACATTAGGCTTTTTAGCTAAATATAACTTTTGCACTTCCGCAAGAGCATCTTTCATGCTAGCCGCTGCTGAGACATTGAGTTCTACTGGCTGAGCTGCCGCTGCAGGTGGCTGTTCTTTCGTTCCGCCACAACCAGCTAGCAAGGCTATACTAACCAAAAGAATAGTTAGTATCAACATTAATCGAGATGATTTCATACTTTCTCTCCTCTTTTTATGTAATTTTTTTAATACCTTAAATGATTTCAAACAGGACCACATAAAACAAGAACAGAAAATGCACACAACTAACACAAACTATCATAACCGAACATAACCAAACTATGATTATATTATGAATTATTATATAGTGTGCTATAATAGAAGTCAACACTGATTATTTGAGGTGACCTTATGCCTGATGATATCTCCTATACCCCAGAAGAAGTGGCCAAAATTCTAAAAATATCCCGTTTCACGGTATATGAGCTAATAAAACGCGGCGAATTAATCGCGTATAAAGTAGGTCGTAAAGTGCGTGTTGAAGCCACCGACCTTGAAAACTATAAAAAAATTTCCAAAGGTCTTCAGCCAACTGCATTACATACAACTCCCCCAACGGCAGCAACACCTTTTCCACCCCAGGACGGGCTAATTATTTGCGGCCAGGATATTGCGCTTGATATCCTCACCCGCCATTTAGAACGACAGATGCCGCATATTCAATTTCTTCGCAACTATATTGGCAGTATTGATGGCTTAATGGCGCTTTACCGGGGCAATGCAAACCTTGTCACTGCCCATCTATGGGATGGTGACTCGGATCAATACAACACTCCCTATGTACGCCGACTGTTGCCAGGCCATAAAGCAGTAGTTATTAATTTAGTTTTTCGAATTGCAGGCTTTTATGTAGCTAAAGGCAATCCAAAAAACATCCAGACTTGGACCGATTTGACCAAACCGGGCATCACATTTGTTAACCGGGAGCGAGGTGCCGGTATTAGAGTTCTGCTGGACGAAAAGCTCCATAAACTGAACATTGAGCATCAAACTATAGCAGGTTACAATCACGAAGAAATGAGTCATCTGGCAGTCGCTAGCTGCGTTGCCCGTGGTGAAGCTGATGTTGGTATCGGTATTGAAAAAGCTGCACTGCAGGTGGACGGAATAGATTTCATTCCATTGCAACGTGAACGCTATGATTTGGTTATTCGTAAGGAAGACCTGCCTAAGCCTCACTTTCAGGCTGTATTAGCTGTATTAAAATCAACAAATTTCCGAAATGAAATCTCTGGCATGGGTGGGTACGATATTTCTCAAATGGGCGATGTTATCTCTGAAATTTAACTACAACTAACATAAACCAACATAACCAAACATAAACTCTTGCAATCAATATTTTTATTGTGTATACTATAGTCATTATCATATTAAGCATGGAATTGTTGGTCACATTGTAGTGCCAACCCGACAGGTTCACGTCGGGTTGGCCTTTTTGTTTAATCAGTATGATAAAAGCTTAAGTGTACAACTAATAACGAAATATATTACAGGAGGTGCAATAATCATGACGGCCGGATTACGCTTATTACTTCTGGAGAATTCGTTGCCTGATATTTCACCGCATTTTCCAGAAAGCAAACAGAACACCCTAGATGAATCTGCTGGCTATGCAATAGTCAGTCCAGAACTCACTGACAAATTGCAAGAATCTGTCAGAGCGGTCTGCCTGCATAATCCTTTCTGGAATGACTTTCGTCTATTGAACTTCTTCCGGCGATATGGATTAGAACTTACATTAGCAGAATTAACTTTATTGAAAGATCAAAGCGGTGTTGGCAGCCGAACTGCAGTCTATCGCGAACTACTTAACTTGCATACTTCTACAGAGTCTGTTCTTAGCGAACAGCAAATCAGATTTATTGAACGATTAAATCCAGCCTTTCGCGATCGCAATCTAGAATCAGATTCTCCAGGGCAATTACTGATTTATGAATGTCTGACATCGCGAAGATTACAACATAAATTTCATGGTCCAATGTATCTGCATCTTTTCATTGATCGATTTAACGGTCATACTTTTGCAGCCTTCCAACAAGAACGATCTTCACAAATTGGATTTAATATACTAACAAAAGCAATCCTACCGTTTTATCAGCAACGTCAAGCAATAATCTCAACAGTCATCTGCTCACAGAAAAACCGAGGACATTCTCATGACGGATCTTGTCTCAACATAGCTAAAGCAGCAAAACAGCTTGATTTAACCTGGCAAAGCACTGATCAATCTTTTGGTACAATAGAAAGCTTTCATAAGTTTACTCTGAGCCGTTTCTTCGAAGGAATGCGCTTGTATGATACAGCTTCCAATCATTTTGAAGTTTCTTTTAACCGCTGGTTAGCCCAATATAACGCTACCCAAACATTTTACAAACGCCGGGATTTCCTTTCCTACGTAGAGCTTGGTCAGTGTCTGCGCTTATCGCTTGATTAATAGCTTCTCCCTTTATAGATTCGCCATATAAAAAGCTGCTGATTAACAGCAGCTTTTTATATGACTCATAATTTTTGGCAGTCTCCAATTAACCAAGGCCTAAACGCTAAGTACAAATAAGTAGAATTTATTCTTCACATATCTGTTTACTAATTAGCACTCTCAGTTCTCCTGTTTCGATTTTCTCAGTAATACACTTCAACCTACCGCTTTGAGCCTCAGCTTCCAGCCATGGCGGAATATGGTTGCATAGCACTTCTAGCTGATAAAATCGCCTATTACGCAAAAATGGCTGAAGCACCTGTTTCGAAGTTGCACCATTGCCCAATTTCTGTACACCGCATAACGAAATACGGTAGAATCCATTGCCCATATCGATTGGTTCCGGAATGGAAAGAATCTGAGTCTTCGCTAAAGCTACTTCCATTTCCTTTTCTAACACCTCATCCAATGATTCACCTGGGTTACCTTCAGCTTCCCAAACATTAAACCCAGATTTCTCCAATATCAAATAGGGAATACCAGCAATTGAACTAATCACAAAGATCTTACATGAGCCAAGAAATAACATAAGTTCCTTCATATTTCTACGTAATTCAGGCAACTCTTGTTGAGGCAATAACTTGAATACATGCTCACGCTTAGTTACCCAGACATTGAACTGTTTTTGATATACAACAATTGAACCTTGCTCGTAAAGCGTAGTCGTATTTCCATCCTTCCCCACTCGTACCGCAATTTCCATCTGTAACCGTCCTTTCTTACAATGAATTTCCGGCTTTTAAATCAGCATTATATATAATCACGCAAGTTTCAAAATTACTGTTTTTGCTCTTCAATCAGCACCAGTTAGATTGAGTTTTTTTATTTTGTTGAGTATAGCATGGCTTTTCGTTGCTAACAAGTCCACTTTTAAAAATTCTAATTTTCCGTAATTTAGCTCTGCATGACTTCTTTTGTTTCTTAAGTAATACCCATTGTGATCACTTTTAATATTTCAACTCAGAAAAATGAAAAAACTATACAAGTAGTAATTTAACAAACCAGGAAAAAAGTGTATACTAATAGCTAAGGCAGGAATCGTTTTCGAATCTGCAAGCTGATAAAGTAAAATAAGATACTTCCATCCGTAGCACTGCGAGTAGTAAAACTAAAAATATACTTTAGGAGGTTCATTGCTTATGTTTCGTGATCTTGTAAAAGCCAATCGTAGTTATCGTCGTTTCTTTGAAAGTGAACAAATTAGCCGGGAACAACTAGAAACTCTAGTGGATTATGCCCGCCAAACCCCTTCCGGTGCCAACAAGCAAGCATTAAAGTATTATCTCGCTAATACACCTGAACTAAACGAAAAAATATATCCTACATTAGCGTGGGCCGGATACCTTACCAATTGGCCGGGTCCTGAGGCTGGAGAGCGCCCATCAGGTTACATCGTTATTGTACAAAAGGAAGGATTCAAAATGGCAACCCCCGCTGACGGCGGCATTGCAGCTCAAACTATCTTACTAGGAGCTGCCGAAATGGGTCTAGGCGGTTGTATCATTGCTAGCATTCAAAAAGAAAAACTTCGCGAAGTGCTGGGCTTATCAGAAAACTATGAAATAGTTCTAGTCTTGGCACTCGGTAAGCCAAAGGAAACCGTTGTCATTGATGAAATTGACAGCGATGGTGACATTAAATACTGGCGTGATGATCAAGCCGTACATCATGTGCCAAAACGTAAATTGAAAGATATTATTATAAACTAAAGCCAATGTGATTATGCTTATGTAAGAAATGGACGTGCATCCGAATGAATTCGGCTCACGTCCATTTCTTATAATAGAATTAAGGCATCAGAGCCTCTAATCTCGAAAGTAATTCTACCAAAGTTGCCAAATCCTTTTCTCCAAGGTATTCCTTTATTTCACCTTGCGCTTCTTCCCATAGCAGCCAAGCCTTTGCTGTGGCTTGCTTGCCGGCATCAGATAATGCGACTTCCTTAACACGTGGGTCTTTTCCAGGACTTATAACAATTAACCCGGCATCTACTAAAGGCTTCATATTTCGGTTCAAAGTTGTACGATCAATACGTACTTCTTTAGCCAATTCACTGATCGCAATAGGCCCAAGTTGATTCACATGCTTCAATAAAGACAATTGAGTGACTTTCAGACCGCTTGGTTCTAAAACTTTATCATAAAATTGAGTCACTGCCCTGGATGCCCGCCGAACATTAAGACAATTACATAGGTGAGAAGGTTTTATAGTGCACTCTTTAATATATTTCATAACTTCACAGCCTTTTATATCGATGTTGGTGTATATACACGCAGTCTTTTATATTTTAGTTACAATTTATATTCTTGTCAAGTATTATCCAAATAACAAAAAGCACTTACCGTTAAGTAAGTGCTTTTCAAATCAGCAGCTTTCTATCCTCCCAGGCCGTTTCCAGCCAAGTACTTTCGACGTATAAG